>JBDSJV010000131.1:0-3373 GCA_039917225.1 Candidatus Limnocylindrales bacterium | reverse complement strand
AGATCATGGGCCTCAAGCTCGGCGAACTCGTGGCTGGGGACGAAGTGCAGGTCGAGGACCGCATGGGCGCATACGTTCAGGTACTCCGCCCCGACGGGCGCCGCGGATGGGTCCACCGCACCACGCTGGGCAACCCTCCCGCAGCCGCGACCGCCGCAGCCCGTACCCGGGATGAGTTCGCGCCGCCCGTGGATGCCGAGAATGCGCTGGCGGCCCTTCTCGCGGCCCGCAGCCTGCAACGACACCCCGGCTGAGCCTGGGGGCTACGTCGACGTCCGGCGCGATCGGCGCTCCGGCTCGCGGCGCAGGATCAGGATGTGCTGGTGGACGATATTCGGGACGAATGCGCCAGGATAGCCGTATGGCCGCAGTCGCGAGCCGGCCTGGTACCAGATGAGATCGCCCTTGGGCACCAGGCCAACGGTCGATGCCCGGGCCGCCAGGTCACTGCCGGTGAAGACGTAGCGCCCACCCTGGTAGGCGTCGCGGACGATGAGGACGGCATAGCGCCCCGGGCGCAGCACGCGATGCACTTGTGACAGGATCTCCGTCATTCGATCCAGAAACGCTCCGTAGTCGGCGAGGTTTGCGAGATCGGCCGGATCGTCGGTGACCATCGCATAGTCGGTCCGGCGATTGGCATGTGCTTCGGCCAGGGCGCCACCCGCCATCGTCATCGGGAGCTGCACGTTATACGGCGGGTCTGTAGCGACGAAGTCGATCGAAGCGTCCGGAATCTGGGGCATCAACTCCATCGCGTCGCCCACTCGAAGTTCGCAACCTGACGGGTCGAAGCCCCTGGGTCCGCCCGGGTCATGAGGACCGAGGTCGGCGAGCAGCGGGCCTGCTCCCTCCCGTTCGGCGAGGGCCTGGGCGACGACCTCGGCGTAGACCCCGGCCCAGCCGGGCGACAGTTCCAGCCCGATCGCGCGCCGCGGGGTTCTCCCGATCGCAGCGCCCAGGAGCGTGCCCCCGACGCCGGCGAACGGGTCCAGGACCGTTTCTCCACCGCGGGTGAAGAACTCGATCAGCTTCGCCATGAGTCGAGGCGGCTTGTTGGCCCCGTGCTTTCGTCGGAGTGCATGCCCGAGCTCCGATGGGTAGGCCGTCGACCAGAGGGACTTGGTGAAGTACAGCCACTCCTCGCCGGACAGCTCGTTCAGGTGATTCCGCGGATGGGGGACGGGACGAGGATCGGGCACCGCGCCAGCCTACCGATGCGCGCGCTCCCGCGCATCGTGATGCGCGCAAGCTCGCGCATTCCGATACGCGCGCTCGCGCACCGCGTCGACGATTGCCGCGTGTGGCACGATGCGGGCATGCCGAGTGGGCGGTCCAGCGCGCGGTTTGTCGGCCGGGATCGGGAGTTGTCCCGGATCGCCCTGGCGCTCGAGGCCGCCGTCGACGGTCACAGCCGCCGACTCGTCGTCTCCGGTCCGGGTGGAATTGGTGTCAGCCGACTGATCGACGAGAGCGTTCGACGCATCGGGCGGCTGGTGCAGCCATTCACGGTCCTGCGTTGGCGTGCTCACGCCGGGCGGACGCTCGACCCGTATGCCCCGGTCGTTGCTGGCCTCCGCACGTTCCTCGGTGCCCTCGATGATCAGGAGCGGGCCCAAACGCTCGGCCAGGCGACGGACGCTCTCTCGAGGCTCGTGCCGGAGTTCTCCGACCAGCGAGCCGCCGGGCGAACGCTGAAGGTCGGGCCGGACCGACGAGGGGCCTGGCTGGCCGAAGCGGTCATGGGAGTCCTCGAGCGCGCCGCCGAACGTCAGCCTGTCCTGCTCGTTCTCGAGGACCTGCACCTGGCCGACGCTGCAACCCGCTCACTCGCGGTCTTCCTCGCCCGTGTGACGCGGCCCGGCCGGATCTGTTTCGTCATGACCTATGGAACGGATCGCCTGGTCACGGATTCGCTCGTGATGGCCGACATGGCCTCCCTCGACGACGCGGTCGAGCCCGCGGATCTCCTGGAGCTTGGTCCGCTCGGCCGGGACGAGCTCGCTCAACTGATCGCCGGAATCGAGGGCCAGCGACCGCCCGCCTCGCTGTTGTTGCTGACGTGGGAACGCTCGGGTGGCAATCCGCTCCTCGCGGAAGAGGTACTGGCGGCTCGTCGCGAGCTCGAGGGCGTGTCGCTCGGCACCTCCCTGGGTGAGCTCGTCGTAGCCCGGCTGGCGCTCCGGTCGAGCGAATGTCGGCGCGTCCTGAGCCTCCTCGCGCCGGTCGGCATGCCGATGTCACGGGGGGACCTCCACGGCCTGTCGACGGAGGAGATGGCGGCCAATCCAGAACTGCCCGAGCGCTCCTCAACGCGGCCGAGGCATGGCGGCGAGGGGCTGGATCCGGATGTGCGGGCCGGCGTGGACGAGGCCCTCGACCACGGATTCCTCATCGAGGACGCCGGCGGCGTTCTTGAGATACGCCACGAGATGATTGGCCGGGCGATCACGGACGACCTCCTGCCGGTCGAGCGGCGTCGGCTTCATCGAGTCCTCGCGGGCGCCCTCACGAACGAGCCAGGCGCCCGGGCCCGTCTCGCCATCGCGGGGCAGCAGCCCGACGTTGCGCGCACCGCCATCCTCGAGGTGGCGGCGATCGCGGCCGATCGTGGGGCCGAGGCGGATCACCTCGCGACCCTGGAACGGGCGATGGAGCTCGGTGCCGCCGATCAGACCGAAGGGACCGCGGCCGGAGCGTTCCTCCTCACCGTAGCGGACGCAGCCGCAGCGGCCGGCCGCCCGGTGCGCGCCGCCGCCTACCTGGAGTCCGCGGCTCGGGAATTTGGCGAGCGCGAGGACGCTGCGGTCCTCGCGAGCCTCCACGATCGCCTCGGCAGGGTGCAACGGACGCTCGGCCATCACGATCAGGCCCTCGCCTCGCACCGCCGAGCCGCCAGCCTCGTGCCTCACGATGAGCCGCTTCTGCGAGCGCGGATCCTCGGATCGCTCGCCCAGACGCTCATGCTGGCGGGGACCTTCGGCGAGGCTGAGGGCGTGGCCGAGGCTGCCATCTCAGCGGCTCAGGCAATCGGTTCCGAGGGTCGTGGTGCGGAGGGTCACGCAACGTGCACGCTCGGCATCGCCCGGGCATGGGGGGCTCGGCCCGCGGATGCCATCGTCCTGCTCGAGCGTGCCCGTGACATCGCGCTCGAGGTCGCCGACGCGGACGACTTCTTTCGCGCGGTGCTGAATCTCGCGACTGCCCTGAGCCTTCTCGATCGAAGGTCGGACGCCATCACGGTGACGACTGGGGCACTCGAGCGAGCCCAGCGTGAGGGTCTGGATGCCGTCTACGGCAATGCACTTCGCGGCAACATCGCCGAGGTTCTGTTCCTCACGGGACGGTGGGCAGAGGCTCGCGAGTCGATCCG
>JBDSJV010000130.1:0-5266 GCA_039917225.1 Candidatus Limnocylindrales bacterium | reverse complement strand
GCAACGGGACGATCTGATCGACGTGAAGAACGGTCGTCGGGAATCCCGCGAGCTGGAGCTGCACCGGCTCGTTGTTGGCAAATCCTGTTGCCGCGTCGACCGCACCCTGCTGAACGGCAGCGCCCTGCCCGTAATCCGGGTACTCGATGATCTCGACGTCACCGACGGTCAGGTTCGCCGATCCCAGGAGTGCCTGGAGCATGATCCAGGACGATCCGTAGCGGCCCGGGATCCCGATCTTCCTGCCGCGGAGATCCGCCGCCGAGTTGATGCCGGACGAGGTCTTGGCAAAGACGATCGACGGATAGTCGCGGTAGATGGTCGCGAGGTAGTGGACCGGAATCCCCTGGCTGACCGCGGGGATCAGGCTGGTCCCGTCAGCGAGGCCGACGTCGATGCTGCCCTGGCCGACGAGCGTGACGAGATCCGGATCGATCTTGTTCTGGAAGGTCACCTCGAGGCCGGCGTCGCGGTAGAAGCCCGCCTGGTCGGCGAGATAGAACGGCGCGAACTGGACGCTCGGGATATAGCCGAGGCCAACGGTCAGGGCGACGGGAGCGGCCGGGGACGGTGGGGCTGATGCGACAGGGGTCGGAGCGACGGCACCACCCCCGCAGGCAGACAGCAGCAGGGCGACCAACAGGCCTTGAACGGAAACGGGACGGCGATGCACATGGACTCCTTGCACGATGCGGTCAGCGAGCCCCAACGAGGCGACGCTCAACCAGGACGACGACGAGATAGAGGACCACGCCGAAGGCGGCGATGGTCACCAGCGTGGCGAACATCAGCGGGATGTCGAAGAGGCTGCCGCGGGCGATGTTGACCAGCACACCGAGACCACGCTCGGCACCTGCCCACTCCCCCACGATCGCACCGACGACGGCGAGCGTGATACCGATCCGGAGCCCCCCGAAGATCGATGGCAGGGCCCCCGGAATCTCGAGGGTCAGGAGGACCTGGCGCCGCGTGGCGCGAAGACTGCGACCCAGCTCCAGCAGCCGGGCATCGACGGTCCGGATGCCGACCATGGTCGATACGGCAACGGGGAAGAAGACGATCAGCGCGGCGATCACGACCTTGCCGAGCAGGCCCGGCCCGAACCACAGGGCGAGGACCGGGGCGAGGGCGAGGATCGGCGTTGCCTGGGCCGCGACGAGGTACGGAGAGAACACCTTCGCCACGAGGGCCGATCGGCCAAGACCGTACCCGGCGACAAGACCAAGGGCCGCCCCGGCCGCAAATCCAAGGCCGATCTCGACGAGCGTCGCCGCAGCGTGTGGCGCGATCTGGCCGCTTGCCCATGCCTCGACGAGGCGGACGGCGACCGTCTCCGGCGGGGGGAGGATGAAGTCCGGGTAGCCGCCGACCACGACGACGAGCTTCCAGAGCGTCAGGAACGCGAGAGCTCCTGCCACGGAGAGGAGGGTCGAGGATCTCACGCCGCATCCTCGTCCAGGTGGGCGCGGATCGTCCGGGCCGCCGACGACACGACCGCCTGGTCCATCGCGTCGATGGTCCGCGGCGAGGTCAGGCTGATCGGGATCTCGGCCACCACGTGGGCCGGCCGGCTCGACAGGACGACGACCCGATCACCGAGGAAGATGGCCTCAGGAATGCTGTGCGTCACGACGATGATCGTCGTCCGGAGGCGACCCCAGAGTTCCAGCAGTTCGACGTTGAACCGATCGCGCGTGATCGCGTCGAGGGCGCTGAATGGCTCGTCGAGAAGGAGGACCTCCGGCTCGAGCACGAGTGCCCGGGCGAGGGCGGCGCGCTGGCGCATGCCCCCGGACAGCTGGCCCGGCATCGTGGCCGCGGCCGAGCTCAGTCCCACCCGGTCGAGGACAAGCGCCACCTGCTCCTCCCGCTCGCGACGAGATACGCCGGCGAGCTCGAGCGGATAGCCAACGTTCGCCGCGACGGTTCGCCACGGAAGAAGCCGCGACTCCTGAAAGACGAGCCCGATTCGCGGGTCCGGACCGCTGATCGGGGTGTCATCGAGCGTTGCCGTGCCGCCGGATGGCCGCAACAGCCCGGCGATGACGCGGAGCAGCGTGCTCTTGCCGCAGCCGTTGGGCCCGATGAGGGTCACGATCTCCCCGGCCGCGACGTGGAGGTTCAGGCCATCGAGGACGTGGAACGGAAGCTTGCCCGGCTTGGAGAAGCTGAGCGCGATATCCACCAGGTCGATCCGGCCACGGGTACTGTCCATCACCCTCAGCCGGACCTTTCGGCCGCGGAGCCAGCGGCCCGGAGGGCGGACGAGATCGCCGGATGGAGCGTGGTATACGCGGCGTAGGTTCGCTCGTACTGGGCCGCATGCGCGGGGTTCGGCTCAAGGCGGCGCTCGATCGTGACCATGGCGGCCATGGCTGACTGGAGATCGGGATGGAACCCCGTTCCGACGGCGGCCAGGATCGCGGAACCAACCACGCCGGTCTCGAGGATGCGCGGCACCTCGACCGGAAAGCCGGTCACGTCGGCCTTGATCTGATTCCAGGCGTCGTTCCTGGCGGGTCCACCAGCGACACGCATCGCCGAGACGGTGACGCCAGCCGACACGATCGGCGCCGCGACGTGGCGGAGCGCGAGCGCGGTCGCTTCGAGCACCGCACGCGCGAGATGGGCCCGGCCATGCCGAAGCGACAGTCCCACAAACGCGCCACGAGCGTCCGGGTCCCAGATGGGCGAGCGCTCGCCGGCAAGGTACGGGAGGAAGATGAGGCCATCCGCACCGGGTTCGATCTGCGAGGCCTCGTCGATCAGTTGATCAACCGTTCGCTCCCCGCCGAGGACCGCGTCCCGGAGCCACTCAACGGACTTGCCGATCGTGGCCATCGCGCCGCCGATCACGAACAGGCCAGGGAGCGGCGCCGGTGTCGTGAACGATCCGGCGGCCTCGAGCGGCCGGTCCCAGTAGACCCCGAAGCCACCGGCCGACCCGCCGACATCGATGGCATCGCCCGGCTGCTGGATCCCGGCGCCGTGGAAGCTCGCGAATGCGTCGACGACGCCGGCGATCACAGGAATGCCCGGCGGCAGCCCCAGGGCCTCGGCGCTCTCCGCCGACATCGGGCCAACGACCGCACCGGCGGCAATCGGGTCGGCGATCCGCGAGGCCGGCAGGCCGAGCGCTGCCACGAGGTCCGGCGCCGGCCATGACTGGCCGGGCACGAGGCTCGTTCGCGCGACACCGGTCAGGCGGGCCGCCAGGGCCTCCCACGTATTGAGGTACCAGCTGGTTCTGGCCGCCGTCTCGGGTTCGTGTCGTTCCAGCCAGAGCGCCGCCGGCAGGATCCCAAGGGACCAGCCCCGGAGGCCGGTCGCCGCGGCCAGCTCCATCTGCTCGGCGACGGCCCGCCGGTCCAGCCAGGTGATCGCGGAACGCGTCGGCCGGCCGAGGCGATCGACCGCGGTGACGGTCGGGCCGTGCCCGTCCACCGCGACACCGACCACATCGGCATCGACGCGGGTCAGGAGTTCGCGGGTCGTGGTCACCATGCCCGCCCACCAGTCGCCGGCGTCCTGCTCGGCGAACCCGCGCGCCCCATCGATCGCCATGTCGTGCTTCGCCCGCTCCAGGCCGAGCAGCTGACCGTCCGCCGTGACCAGGCCGGCGCGCAGCTCGGACGAGCCGACATCGATACCGAGGAACGCCGTCGGGCGCGTGCTCACCGGCCCGTCCCACTCACGGCGCCGACAGCCGGCTGCGCCGCCGCGAGTTCGAGGACACGCTCCGCCGTGTCGAGGTCAGTCACGAGCACGCCAAGGGCCCCGGTCCGCAGGGCTCCCAGGATCGGCTCCACCTTGCTCGAGCCACTCGCCACCCCGATCGAGATCGGAACGGCCGACAACCGCCGCGCATCACAGGCAATCGTCCGATCCCGCAGTCCCTCGGCCACAAATCGGCCCTCGATGTCGAACGGCGCGATCAGCATCTCCCCGACGGCACCGCTGGCTTCGAGCTCGCGCAGGATGTCGGTACCAACCAGCGCCTCGCTCCAGGCAGGCCCGCCGATCCCCAGGATCGCGACGTCGAGTCGATCCCAGAATGAGGTGACCTCGCGGATGCCCGCATGCGCAGCGAGCGCATTGCGGGTCAGCGCGTCATCGAGGAGGCCCGGCGCCAGCAGCCCGATCGCGTTCGCCCCGAGGGACTCGGCGATCCGGCGGTACGGCTCATGACCGCCACCGGTTCCCCAGAATCCCCCGCACAGCGGGACAACCGTCGCCGATACGGGCGAGGCAACGTCGTCGATCCCATCGGCCATCGCCGCCAACGCCGATCCATCGCCGATGCCGACGATCATCCCGTCACGGACGGCGGTCACGAGCACCTGCGCCGCGAGACGGCCGACGCGCCGCCGGGTCAGTTCATCGGAACCCGCGAACGATGGGGCCACGTGGACCGCACGCAGACCGAACCGCTCCTGCAGCGCCACCGCTACCTCACTCGGGCGGGTCGATCGATCGACGATCCGGATCTCAACGACCCCCTGGGCCCGTGCCCGCTTGAGCAGCTTCGAGACCTGCGGCCTGGTGATCCCCATCGTCGCCGCGATGGCTTCCTGGGTCTCGCCCAGCTCGTAGTAGAGCCGGCTGATCCGGACCAGGGTCTCGAGGTCGGAGGCACGGGTCACGACACGTCCTCCACGCACGATCGCTGGCGGACTAGCACATCTGCACTATTCATTTGTGCTTACTCACCAGCATATGGTCGCGGCCAGGGTCGAAACTGTCAACCGCCGGGCGGGCCCTACAGCCGTGGGGCGCCACTCGTGCCCGCCGAGGACCTCAGGCGGCGCGATCGGCCCCGTAGCCGTCCACAGCGACCTCGATGAGCGGCGAGTGCGCCTCCATCGCGGAGGGATCCCGATTCCAGACCCTCGCGATCAGCGCCATGATCTGGTGGCGCTCGGCTGGATCCGAGATGACCCGTGCGGTTGCGGCCAGGTCGGCGACCGGTCCCTTCTTGAGGTGCAGGGTCATCTGAGGGTTGGTCTTGAGGTTGAGCAGCCAGGCTCGCTCACGGGATGGATCCGGCATCCCACTGATGTAGATCCGCCCGTCGAAGACGTGGGTCACGATCTCGAGTCGGCGGGGCTCGCCGCTCGAGCGGCCGGTGGTGGTGATATCGACGAGCAGCCCGCTTCCAAGCGCCTGGCGGATGGCTGGATCCATGGGTGAAATGCTTCCGTTCAAGTTGATCCGCTGAGCTCCTGGCCATCGGTTGGTCTCAGGTGGTTGCGGTGTCAACTATCTT
>JBDSJV010000129.1:0-2542 GCA_039917225.1 Candidatus Limnocylindrales bacterium | reverse complement strand
ACGATTCGGCTCAGCACCTGGCGCCTGCCCGCTTGATGGGTGCCCACCGCCGCAGGAACCGGGACGTCACGCCCCCGCGCTCGCGAGGGCTGCACGCCCGAGGAACTGTGCGGCGCCGCCACGTTCTTCCTCGATCCGCAGCAGCCGGTTGTACTTGGCGACGCGTTCCGAGCGGGACGGAGCGCCAGTCTTGATCTGGCCGGTCCCGAGCGCCACGACGAAGTCGGCGATCGTGGTGTCCTCGGTCTCACCGGACCGGTGCGAGACGACGGCGGCCCAGCCCGCGCGGCGGGCGATATCGATCGCCTCGATCGTCTCCGTCAGCGTGCCGATCTGGTTGAGCTTGATGAGCACGGCGTTGGCCGACTGCTCCGCGACAGCGCGTCGAATGCGCTGGGGGTTCGTCACCAGCAGATCGTCGCCGACGAGCTGGATACGGTCCCCGAGTCGCTGGGTCAGCGCTGCCCAGCCGGCCCAGTCGTCCTCGGCCAGCCCATCCTCGAGTGAGACGATCGGATAGCGAGCCGACCAGTCATCCCAAAGGTCGATCAGCTCTCCCGAGTCGAGCGTTCGGCCCTCCTTGGCGAGGACGTACCGCGTCGGTTCACCGTCCTTGCCGGAGCCGGGCTCGACCAGCTCGGTGACCGCCGGGTCGAGCGCGATCGCGACGTCCTCGCCCGGTCGATAGCCCGCCGCCTCGATGGCCCGCACCACGACTTCGAGGGCCGCCTCGTTCGAGGCGAGCGACGGCGCGAAGCCACCTTCGTCGCCCTGCCCGGTGGCGTGGCCGCCTTCCTGCAGGAGCTTCCGCAGCGCGGCGAAGATCTCAGCCCCGGCCCGAAGGGCCTCGCCGAATGTCGGCAGGCCGACGGGCATGACCATGAACTCCTGGAAATCCGTGGAGTCGTGGGCGTGCCGGCCGCCGTTGAGGATGTTGAACATTGGGACCGGGAGGGTCCTGGCGCCGACCCCGCCGAGGTATCGATAGAGGGGCAGGTCGAGTGCCGCAGCGCTGGCGTGCGCGCAGGCGAGCGAGACACCCAGGAGGGCGTTGGCCCCGAGTCGACTCTTGTTCGGCGACCCATCGAGTTCGACGAGGGCTGCATCAACACCAGCCTGGTCGGCGGCATCGAGCCCGATCATGGACGGCCCGATCTCCTCGACCACGTTGGCAACCGCGGTGAGCACGCCCTTGCCGCCGTAGCGTGCCGGATCGCCATCGCGCAGTTCGACGGCCTCGTGCGCACCGGTCGAGGCTCCCGACGGGACGGCTGCCCGTCCGATGGACCCGTCCCCGAGGACCACGTCCACCTCGACGGTGGGGTTGCCGCGAGAATCGAGGATCTCGCGAGCCTCCACGAACGCGATCGACGTGTCCACGCTCATGCGGGGGATCCTTCCGGAACGCGATCCGGGAGGATCGCGACGCCGGGCAGTTCGCGACCTTCGAGGAACTCGAGGCTGGCGCCGCCGCCCGTCGAAATGTGCGTGAACCGCGAGGCCAGGCCCTGCTGCTGAATGGCAGCCACCGAGTCTCCACCACCGACGATGACCTTCGCGCCGTCATCGCAGCGTTCGGCCAGGAAGCGCGCGATCGCCTTAGTCCCATGGGAAAACGACGGGATCTCGAACACTCCGAGCGGGCCGTTCCAGAAGACGGTCTTGACGTCGGCAAGCGCGCTTTCCATCAACTCGAGCGTCGCCGGGCCGACATCGACGATGTGCCACGAGGCCGGGATCTTGTCGGCGAGGAGCGTCTTGTACTCGGTCCCTCGAGTGACCTCCTTGGCGACGATGACGTCGACCGGCAGGATCACCCGCACGCCGTGCGCCTCGGCCGAGGCCAGGACACGGTTCGCCTCGTCGACCATGTCGTGCTCGGCCAGGCTCTTGCCCACTGCCTTCCCCTGGGCCAGGAGGAAGGTGTTCGCCATCCCTCCGCCGAGGACGAGGACGTCGACCTTGGACATGAGGTTGTCGAGGACGTTCAGCTTCCCGGAGATCTTCGCCCCACCGACGATGGCCGCAAACGGCCGGGCCGGCGATTCGAGGAGGTTCGAGAGCTGGGCGATCTCCTGTTCCATCAGGAACCCGGCATACGCCGGCAGGAGCGTCGCGATGCCGACCGTCGACGCGTGAGCCCGGTGGGCCGTTCCGAAGGCATCGTTGACGTAGATATCCGCGTAGGCAGCGAGCTGTTCCGCGAACTTGGGATCGTTCTTCTCCTCTTCGGCATGGAAGCGGAGGTTCTCCAGGAGCAGCAGTTCGCCAGGTCGCAGCCGCTTGATCGCATCAACGGTGCCGACGCCCAGCGCGTCACCGGTCACGGAGACGTTCCGTCCGATGAGCTGGGTCAGGCGCTCGGCGGCCGGACGGAGACGGAGGCCGTCGTGGACCTTGCCCTTGGGGCGACCCAGGTGGCTCGCCAGGATGACCTTGGCTCCGTGGGTCAGGAGGTACCGGATCGTGGGCAGCGCCGCCCGGATCCGGGAGTCGTCCGTGACCTTGCCGTCCTCGAGCGGGACGTTGAAATCGACGCGCA
>JBDSJV010000128.1:0-4859 GCA_039917225.1 Candidatus Limnocylindrales bacterium | reverse complement strand
GCCGGCCCGAGAACGCCGGCCTCGGCATCGAGGAGCAGGAGGGCGGCCGAACGAGCCGCGGTCAGCGGGTCGGCGATAATCGCCGCGATCACCGCTCCCTCCCCAAGGCGCAGGAACGCCCCGAGCCCAATCGCAACGAGATCGAGCCCGATCGCAAAGACGAACCAGGCGGCGAGCGCGACGAGGGCCGCCTGGAGGCGGCTGGTCGCCAGGGCCCCGATGAGGATCCCGAGGGCGGCCGACGCGGCGGCGGCTGCCAGCGCCACGCCGACGATGGCCGCGAAGACCGGCAGGTCCTCCATCGGGACATTGCCCGAGATGATGACCGCGGCAACGCCGAACCCGGCGGCAATCGACAACCAGGACGACAGTGTCACCGCCAGCCACGCGGTCAGCGTGAGGGTTGCTGGGCCGACGCCACGCGCCTGGAGCATTGCTCCGAAGCCGCGCTCGCGATCGGCCGTCAGCGTCAGGGCCCCGACCAGGAACCCCTGGGCCGTCGGGAGCAGGAGGGCTAGGTTGACCAGCGCAGCCGCGGCGGGCCCGACCGAGCCCAGTCCGACCTGGCGGAACGAGCCGAGCCCGAGAACGGTCACCAGCGTCGTCCCGGCGGCAAAGACGAGGGCGGCCACGATGGTCGACTGGCTGCGCACCAGGAGCGATGCCCGGAAGACCGCCAGCGCCATCACCGCTCGTCTCCCTCAGCGGGCCCCGGATCGCCGACCGGGGACGGCGATCCAGACGTCTCGCGGGAGCCGCCCACGCGGATTCGCTCGGGACCGATCCCGAGGTCCACGAGGCCGTGGACGATTGGCGTGACGTCTCGGCCATGGCAGTCGAGGGCCGCCCAACGCCCCGCTCTTCGCACCTGTTCGACCAGCGGCTGGGCCTGAAATCGCGCTTCGCTCTCGCCCACCTCGAGCATGACCCAGACGGTGGTCCGCAGGTCGGCCAGGTAGGTCGAGGCCGGCCCGCTGAAGGCCACCCGCCCACCCTCGATCTGGATCACCTGGTCCGCATCAACGAGGAGATCGAAGGCGGCGGGGCTGGCGATGCAGATCGTCGCTCCAGCGTCGCGATGAGCCACGATCATCTCCCTGGCCGCGGCCTTCGCCGCGTCGTCCAGGTTGGCGTACGGCTCGTCGAGCAGGAGGACGTCGGGCGCTCCCAGGAGCGTCGCCGCCAGCGCCACCCGCTGGGCCTGCCCACCGGATAGTTCGCCGATCCGGCGGTTTCCCGGGGGAAGGAAGTCGTCGGGCACGGGCGCGCGGTCAGAGGGAGATCCGGCGAGGTCGCGGAAGAGGACCATGATTTCGTCGATCGTCGCCGCACCGGGGAGTCGGAGTCGCTGGGGAAGGAACGCCAGGCGCATGGGACGCCGCTCCGTCGCGCCTCCGGCCAGGGACCCGTACGAAACCGATCCTTCGAACCGAAGCACGCCGGCGAGACAGCCGAGGAGCGTGGACTTGCCCGCCCCATTGCCACCAACGACGGCGGTCAGCCTGCCTTCCGCAATCGCCAGATCCGGTACCTCGAGCACACGGCTCTTCCCGTAGGACTTGGCCAGATCGTGGACCAGGATCCCGGGCACGTCGTCTCGAGGAAGAATCGCGTCAGCGGCAGCCGCGGCGATGGCCGGCGCGCTCATCTGCTCGTCTCGGCGTCGGCGCCACGATTGCGGCGGCGAAGGTTCGCCGCCCTCCCAGCGGGCGCCACGAAGGCGAGACCTGTCACCCCGAGAAGGCTGACGCCAAGCAGCTGCCACGGCTGCGTCGGCCGCTCGGCAACCCCGTTCCGATCGGGGACGGCCCCCGTGCCGACCTGATCGCGACGGGGCGAGTGGTCAGTGACGGCAGGCGGAGCCGCGCCCGCCCAGACGGCCTGGGCGGTACCCAGGACGACCATGGCAGGGCTGGTCCGGAACGCGGCGATGGCTGCGTCGGTCGTGATGAGCACGTCGGCGAGGCCTGACGCGCGATAGGGCAGATCGCCGATCCCGTCACCGGCGAGGTCGTAGCCCGCGTAGTCGCTCCAGGTGTTCCCGACCCCCTGGTACTCCCAAAAATTGTGTCGCTCTACGCCGGGGCCGAGGGCCGCGACCTGGGTCAGGTTGGCATCGAAGAGGTTGCCGCCGAAGACGAGATCGGCACTCGGCAGGAGGGCCACGCCGACATCGTTCGACTCGATCCGGTTGCTGATGACCGTCGCCTCACTGGCCAGGCGGTTCACGGTGCCCTCGGCCTGTATCCCGACTCGATTGCGGGCAATCAGGTTCTCGGCCAGCCGGAGGCCCACGACATCCTTGACCACCACGCCGTACCCCGTGCTCGGCGATCGGGCGTCGACGATGACGTTGCGGCCGGCAAGGACGTCGGTGCTGTACATGAAGACCAGGCCCGACAGGTTTCCGCTGATCTCATTGCCGAAGATGGTGATCTGCGAACCGAACATGGCGTGAACGCCGTAGCGGCTCTCCCGCACGACGTTGGAATCGATCAGGACCTCCTCGGCATAGTTCAGGTAGATCGCGTCCCGTACGTCCTCGATACGGTTATCCCGGATCACGGTGCCGACCGTGGCGTAGATCGACATCGCGTCGCCCTGGCCCCCGGGCCCGTCACCCAGGCCGTGTCCCGCGTGGGGATCGGCTGGATCGCCCGTCGCGACGCCCGGACCCGTGTCGGAGCCGGAGCTGGCCGTCGCCATCGCCGTCGCGTGCTCGGCGCCGTGGATGACCTGGCCGGACCCCACCAGCTCGTTACCCACGATGTGGACAGCGCCGCCACCGTTGATCGAGATCCCGGTGAAGAATTGCTCGATCCGATTGCCCTCGATGAGGACCCGGCTGGCATCGACCGTCTTGATCGCGGCCGCATCCTCGACCTGGGCCCCTGTGTTCACGATCGTGAAACCGCGGATCGTGACGTCGTCGCTCCGGATCGTGACCGGCGTCCCTCGCCCACCACCGTCGAGCACCACGGCTCCGGAAGCTTCCAGCGTCACCGGGCGCTGGAGGTCGAGGTGGACGATGTAGCGCCCCGCCGGGACGATAACGGTGGCGCCATCGGGTGCCTGATCGACCATCGCGGCCAGATCGGCGCTTGCCGCGGGGACGAGGCTGGAGGGACCAAGAGGGGTCTCGGCGGGCCGAACCGCGGGGATCACGACGGCGACCGTCCCGGCCACGGCGATGGCAAGACCGGCGATGGCTGCCACGAGATCCCGACGGGCAACCGCGGGCCCCCATCGACGGACGACGAAGGCAAGCGCGGCAACCACCCAGATACCCGCCAGGGACAGTCCCGGGTAGGCCCACACCGTGAAGTTCCAGACGGTCGATGGACCCAGGACGAGCGGCACGAACGGGTCCAGCCGGAGGGCCGACCCAGGGTCCAGCTCGGATCCGAAGATGTACAGCCAGCGCTGGATGTCCACCAGGACGATGACCGGTGTCAGCGACAGGATCACGGCCGCGATGCGGCCGACCCAGCCCCGGGCCAGGATCGCCACCAGGAAGACCACCACTGCGCCGATCAGGGCGATGGGCCAAACGCGCATCTCGGGGACGAGCGCCAGGTCGATCGGCCGCATGCCGATGTAGTGGTTCAGTCCGTTGACCTCCCGGATCGGACCCTCGGCGCGACCGCCGTAGAACCACAGCGCAAGACCTTTCGGATACTGGGGCGCGAGCAGGGTCATCCCCCACACGGGCAGCGTTCCGGCCAGCACGAGGAGGGCGGGGCCGACGAGCGCCGCAACCGTGCGCGACCAGACTCGCCACGACGTGGCGGCCGGCGGACGATCTTGCGTCGACCTGTCTGCCGAGACGAGCTCGACGTCGACGTCAGTCATTCGATCAACTATTTGACGACGAGGGTCCCGGTCATGCCGGCTTCCTTGTGGCCCGGGATGGAGCAATAGAAGTCATATGTACCCGCGGCAAGCACGCCGGTCGCGAGGGACGGCGACTCGCCGACGCCCGCGTAGAGCGTGAAGCTCAGGGCGTCGATGGTGAGGTCATGTTCGATGGTGCCCTTGTTGGCCAGGGTGAAGTTGACCGCTGATCCGGCCGGGACTTCGGCTTCGCTCGGGTCGAACGCGAACTCGGTCAGCGTCAGGGTGACGTCCACGCCGCTTGGGGTTGGGCTGGAGGTCGGCGGAGCGGCGGTCGCTGCACCGCCGCAGGCGACAAGGGTCGCGGCGATGGTCAACGCGGCGATACGAATGGGCAACTTCATGAGCAGGTCTCCCGCTGTTCGGACGATAGGTCTAGAGCTCTGGGGGGTGTGGGGTGGCCGCCCGAAGACGGACTGCCACCCCACGGGAGGATCAGGGTTCGATCAGTAGCCAACCCTGCATTTCGAGGTGAAGCGCTGAGCAGAACTCGGTGCAGTAGAAGGCGAACGAGCCCGTCCTGTCGGCATCGAACTCGACCGTCACGACCTCGCCCGGATCCAGGCTGGCCTGGATGCCGTAGCCGGGGATTGCGAAGCCGTGGGTGGCATCGGGCGTCTGCTCGATGTTGGTCACGTGAATCGTCACGTGATCGCCCTTCTTGACCCGCAGGATGTCCGGGTTGAAGCGGCTGCGCATGGCGGTCATGTACACGTGGACGGTGTCGCCCTCGCGTTCGACTCGCTCCTCGCCGGGCGCTGTCGCCACGGACGAGGCCGTCATCGTCAGCGGGTCGGTGCCTGGCGGGTAGACATCGATCGCGTTCACGAGGCGGCTGGTCTTGATGATCTGCACGTAGTGCGGCTCGCCGAAGCCGATCGGCATGTCGGCGAGGACGCGCATCTTCGGTTCGGTCAGGTCGATCAGCTGGAAGTTCTGCGGCTTGAGCGTGCCGATCACCGGGA
>JBDSJV010000127.1:0-8414 GCA_039917225.1 Candidatus Limnocylindrales bacterium | reverse complement strand
CGGGTTTCGTCGGCGGTGTACTCGTCAAGGGCGATGCCATCGGATCGACCCGTGCCCCGTACGTCTAGGCGGCATAGGACGTAGCCGCGCGCCGCAAGGTACCGGCCGCGCGCCTCGTCCGCATTGGCCCGCCAATCGTCCTTGCGGTAGGGGATCATCTCGAGGACCGCGGGATGGCGCCCGCCGGCTTCAACGTCCTCGGGCAGCCACAGATTCGCGGACAGCTCCGTGCCGTCGCGGACCACGATGCGCACATCCAGGCGACGGATCACCCCGTGAGTCGGCTCGGAAGCGGGTCGAGTGCTTGCCATGCCACGAGTCTACGCACCGGCAGGGGTGCGCACGACACGCGTTTCGCAGCGCCAACCGAACCTGCGCCACCAGGCGGATGCGTACCTGCTAGCGTCCCGTGATGCAGCGGACCTGGGATGCGATCGTGATCGGGCTCGGTGGGATCGGGTCGGCCGCCGCCTATTGGCTATCGACGCGACCCGGCCTCCGCGTGCTGGGCCTCGAGCAGTTCGAGCACGGCCACGGTAACGGCGCATCACAGGATCACTCGCGGATCATCCGGCTCTCCTATCACCGGCGCGACTACGTTCGGCTTGCCAGGCGAGCGTACGAGACGTGGTCGGAGGTCGAGGCCGCCAGCGGTGTCCAGATCGTCACGAAGACAGGTGGAATCGATCTCTATCCCGTGGGCGGAGCGACGGACAAGGCCGACTACACGAGCAGCCTGGCGGCCGAGGGCGTGCCGTTCGAGCGGTTGACCGCCGCCGACGCCATGCGGCGCTGGCCCCAATGGCGGCTGAATGACGACACCAGCGTCATCTTTCAGGCCGAGACCGGGATCGCCGATCCGAGTCGGGCCAATCCGGCCCATCGCGAGCTGGCGATCGCCAACGGGGCGACGCTGCTGGAACGCACGCCAGTCACCAGCGTGCAGGCCGTTGACGGCGCGTACACCGTCACCACCGCGGATGGGACCGTCCACCACGCTGGCCGGGTCGTCATCGCCGCCGATGCCTGGACCAACCAGCTGCTACGAGACCTCGGGTGGAAGTTGCCGCTCACGATCATGCGGGAGCAGGTGACCTACTTCGATTGTCCGGATCCGGCCGCGTTCGGCCCGGATCGCTTTCCGGTCTGGATTTGGATGGATGACCCGTCTTTCTACGGCTTCCCGACCTACGGCGAACCCGGCCCGAAGGCGGCGCAGGACGTCGGCGGCGAGGTCTGCACCATCGACACGCGGACATTCGACGTCAATCGGACGGCTCATGCCCGCCTCTATGCGTTCATGGAGCGACACCTGCCGGGGGCTGTCGGGCCGGATCTCCTTACCAAGACGTGCATCTATACCCTGACGCCGGAGCGCGATTTCGTGGTCGACAGGCTGCCCGATCATCCCGGCGTCGTCCTCGCCCTCGGCGCTGGCCATGGCTTCAAGTTCGCGTCGGTGCTCGGGCGGATCCTGGGCGAACTGGCCGTCGATGGGGCAACGCCTTCGGCCGGCGAGATCGAGGCCTTCCGCGTCGACAGGCCAAGGCTCCTCAACCCGGACGAGACGCCGAACTTCCGGATCTGACAGCGTCGGCGCCTTCCGCACCGAGTTGCACGAGAACCCGCCGGTGTGCGACCCTCGCAGGACTCGTCGCTGCGTGATGGTCACTGTCGGCCCGGGAAGGGCGGCACCCCCAAGGAGGCAAACGCATGAACCGATCCACCTTCCGGGCCCGTGCGGCCCGAATCCTGATGACCGCGGGTCTTGCGTTTGCTGCCCTCGGTCCGGCGACGGCGCCGGTCGCGGCCGCCGAACCGGTGGTGCTGCGGGTCGGAACCACGCAGGATCTCGACTCCCTGAACCCATACGCAACGCTTCTCGTGGTCGGATACGAGGCCTTCCAGCTCACCTACAACCTGCTGGTTGACTTCGGCCCGGATCTCGAACCCGTGGCCGGCTTCGCCGATTCCTGGGAGCGAGCAGCCGACGGACAGTCATGGACCTTCCACATTCGGGAAGGCATGAAGTGGTCGGATGGCGAGCCGGCGACCTCGGCCGACGCGTGCTTCTCCTGGCAGTTCGCGATCGATTCGATCGCCGAGAACGGATCCGGCTACCTCGGAGCGGGCTATATCGATCCGGGTGTTGAAGAGGCGGGCGTGACCAAGGTCGAATGCCCGGACGCGAACACGATGATCGCTACGACCGATGATGCTTCGCTGCGAATTCTCCAGACCTACATGCCGATCATCCCGAAGCACATCTGGGGCGCGGAGACCTACGCGACGATCGGCGAGGCCGTGTTTGACGCCCCGCTCATCGGGACCGGCCCGTACACGGCCGTCGAATGGCAGACCGGCCAGTTCCTCCGCCTGCAGCGCAACCCCAACTACTGGGGCACGCAGGGCTACGCGGACGAGGTCGACATCATCATCTACAAGACCGCCGACTCCATGGCCCAGGCGCTCAAGGCCGGCGAAGTCGACTACGTCCGTGGCGTGAACGCGGACCAGCTGAACGCACTCAAGAGCGATCCGAACATCCAGACCGTGGCCGGCAGCGCCAACGGTTGGACGCAGCTGGCCTTCAACACGTACGGAACCGGAACCGGTAAGACGATCAAGGGTGGGGGACCGTCCACCCCGGCCCTGCTCGACGCAGCATTCCGCGATGCCCTCGGCTATGCCGTGGACAAGCAGACCCTCGTGGACAGGGTCCTGGGCGGCTACGGAGACCTCGGCGACACGATCGTGCCGCCCGTTCAGACCCAGTGGCACGTTACGCCCGACAAGCCACGGACCTTCGATATCGAGTTGGCCAAGCAGAAGCTCGATGCGGCGGGATACAAGTTGGATGGGAGCGGTAACCGCCTCGACAAGGAGAACAATCCGATCACGCTCCGGATGTACATGCCGGACTCCGACGACAACTACCCGAAGGCCGCCCAGTTCATTGCGGACTGGTACGGCCAGCTCGGGATCAAGGTGACGACGCAGGTCCTGGACTCGGGCACACTCGGCGAGCTGGTCCTGCCACCGGAAGCCGGCGATGGATACACCGCCGACTACGACATCGAGCTTTGGGGCTGGTCCTGGAACGTTGACCCGAGCGGCGAGCTCCAGATCTTCAAGTGCGACGCAATCGGGAGCTCGTCGGACAGCCAGTACTGCAACCCGGCGTTCGACAAGCTGTACGACGATCAGCTTGCCGCTCCGACGATCGAAGCACGCAAGGCCATCATCGCCCAGATGCAGAACCTCATCTACGACGAGGCCGTCTACGACGTCCTGTACTACGACTCGAACCTCGATGCCTATCGCACGGATCGGTTCGCCGGCTGGCAGAACCAGCCGACCGCCAACGGCACGCCGATGTTCACCTACGGTGTACTCGGCTACACGAGGTTGACCAACGCCGCTCTCGTACCGACCGCGGCACCGGCAACGGAGGCCCCTGGCGGTGCAACCCCCGCCCCGTCAGCCGCGCCAGGCGATTCGGGAGCCGGCTCGGGAGACTCCACGCCGCTGGTCCTTGGAGGACTGGTCGTCGTCGTGGTCGTCGTGGGCTACTACCTGTGGCGTCGTCGCCAGGGTGCCGGCGGAACGATGAAGGACGAGGGCGAGGAGTGACAGACGACCCGAAGGAGATTGACTCCTCGGGTTCCTACGGCCGGGGGCACCTTGGGGTGCCCCCGAACCACTCCTGAGCCAGGCCACCATGGGCAGCAGGTACCTGGCGCGAAAGTTCGGTCAGGCGCTGGTGACGATCTTCGCGATCGTCCTGCTCAACTTCGTCCTGTTCCGGATGATGCCGGGCTCGCCGGAGCGCGTGCTTCTGCGCAACCCGTACCTCACCGCCGGTAAGGTCGAGCAGGTCCGCAAGGCCTGGGGCCTCGACGCCCCGCTCCTGCCGATCACTATCGCGGTGGACCCGCCGGGCGTCTCACTCAACGTCCCCAACCAGTTGACGTCGTACATCGGCGCGACCTTCAGCGGCGACCTCGGCTACTCGTTCAAGTTCCGAGGGGCCCCGGTCACCGACGTCATCGGTCAGCGGTTCTGGCCGACCATCCTGCTCATCGGGTTCGCGGAGATCATCGCCATCACGGTCGGTCTGGCGATCGGCTCCTACGCCGGCTGGAAGCGCGGCAGCCTGTCCGATCGGGTCGGCAGCGGGATCAGCCTCGTCCTGTATTCGATGCCGTACTTCGTGATCGGCATGCCGCTCATCCTCATCTTCGCGGCGGGGCTCGGTTGGTTCCCAACGTCGGGGATGCTGACGGTCGGAGCCACGTACAGCTCGTTCCTCGATCAGCTCTTCGACTTCGGTCGCCACCTGGTCCTGCCGCTCGCTACCGTCAGTCTCGGTCTGATCGGTGGCTACTCGATCATCATGCGATCCTCGATCATCGAGACACGGGCCGAGGATTACGTCACCACGGCACGTGCCAAGGGCCTGACCGACGGACAGGTCCTGAGTCGGCATGCGTTCCCGAATGCGATGCTGCCGATGGTCACCTTGATCGCAATCAACCTCGGCTACGTCGTGGCCGGGGCGATCACCGCCGAGGTCGTGTTCAACTGGCCCGGGCTCGGGACCTTGACCGTCGATGCTCTGAGTGCCCGCGACTACCCGGTCCTGCAGGGCGTGTTCCTGCTGCTGTCCGTCACCGTGGTCCTTGCGAACCTGGTCGCCGACCTGGTCTACGCCTTCCTCGATCCGCGAGTCCGGTCGTGACCGCGGCCCCGGTTGATCCGCCAGTCCACAGTCTGTCCGCGGAGCGCTGGCGTCTCCGTGCGCAGAACCTGCGCGGCTTCGTGCGACGGTTTGCCTCGCGGACGGACGGGGTCATCGGGTTCGTGATCCTGGCGACCTTCGGGATCGTCGCCATCGCCCCGGAACTGCTGGTCGGCCCCTTGCAGACTGCGACCACGGCGACCGGGCACTCCCTCGAGGCTCCCTCGGGGGTGCACCTGTTCGGAACGGACGAGTTGGGCCGTGACATCCTGAACCTGACGATCCATGGGGCGCGCATCTCGATGTCGATTGGGCTGCTCGCGACGGCGATCACGATCGTCTTCGGGGCGGTCATCGGGATCGTCGCCGGGTTCACCGGGGGAAGAACGGACAGCGCCCTGATGCGAGTGACCGACTTCTTCCTGGTCCTCCCGACCTTCGTTCTGGCGATCATCCTGGCGCCCGTGATCCTCGACATCGTCGGCACCGGGGCCGAGATCTTCGGCATCCGGGCAACGCTGGTCGTCATCATCGTGGTCATCGGGATCACATCGTGGGCGACGACCGCCCGGATCATCCGTTCGCAGACCCTGTCGATCCGCGAGAGGATGTTCGTCGACCGCGCTCGCGTGATCGGCGCTGGTCCTGGCCACATCATGCGTCGGCATGTCTTTCCGAACGTGGTGAACCTCATCGTCGCCCAGGCCGTGATCACGTTCGCGCTCGCGGTGTTCACCGAGACGACGCTGTCGTTCATCGGACTCGGCGATCCATTTGCACCGTCGTGGGGCCAGATCCTCAACGCGGCCCAATCCTCGGGCGCGCCCGGCCTCGAGGCCTGGTGGTACATCGCGCCGCCGGCCATCTGTGTTGTCCTCGTCGTTCTTGCGTTCACGCTCGTCGGCAATGCCCTCGACGACATCCTCAATCCGAAGATGCGAGGGCGACGATGACCGCTCCGGAGCAGGCCGGACGCCGCCGGCATACCCTCCCGAAACTGGCTGATCCAGATGCGCCGCTACTGGTCGTCGAGAACCTGACCACGACCTTCCGCCTCGAAGGCTCGTCCGTCAGCGCCGTCGATGGCGTGAGCTTCAGGCTCAATGACGGTGAGGCGCTCGGGATCGCCGGTGAGTCTGGCTGCGGCAAGACGACGACCGCGCTCTCGCTCGTCCGGCTCCTGCCCTCGAACGGACGGATCACGCAGGGAAGCGTCAAGTTCCACGGGACGGATCTCGTTGCGAAGTCGGACAAGGCCCTCCTCCGCTACCGCTGGCGTGAGATCAGCATCGTCTTCCAGGGTGCCATGAATGCCCTGAACCCGGTCCGCCGGATCGGGCACCAGATCGCGGAGCCGATCGAGCTGCGTCTCGGGGCATCCCGAGACGCAGCTCGGCAGCGGGCCGGAGAGCTCCTGGAACTGGTCGGTATCCCGGCGAAACGCGCGGATGCCTATCCGCACGAGCTGTCGGGCGGCATGCGCCAGCGGGCCATGATCGCGATGGCCCTCGCATGTGACCCAAAGATCATGATCGGAGACGAGCCAACCACCGCACTCGACGTGATGGTCCAGGCGCAGATCCTGGAGCTACTCGAACGCCTCCGGCGCGACCTTGGCCTCGCGCTGATCCTAATCACGCACGACCTGTCGGTGATCGCGGAGACCTGCGAGCGGGTCATGGTCATGTACGCCGGTCGCGTGGCCGAGGAGGGGCCCGTCCAGCGCATCTTCAGGAACCCTCGACACCCATACACGACCAAGTTGCTGAGCGCCTTTCCGGATATCCGCAGCGACCGGCGCTCCCTGGATACCATCCCCGGCCTGCCGCCGGATCTGCGGGACCCGCCCCCGGGCTGTCGGTTCCATCCGCGCTGTCCCGTGGCGATGGCCGTCTGCCGGGAGGTGGTGCCGCCCGAGGTCGTCTTCCCCGATGGCGTCCGGGTCGCCTGCCACCTGCATCCGGTTGGCGCGAACGGCGGCGTCCCTGCGACGTTCGAATCCATCGGCGGGCGCGGCGACCTTCCGGTCGTGGAGCCAGTCCCGTGACCGAGCTCCTGCGGCTGTCTGGCCTCGAGGTCCACTTCCCGATCCGGGGCGGCATCGTGGATCAGCTCGCCCGACGCGCGAAGGGCGCGGTCAGGGCCGTCGACGGGATCGACCTGACGATCGACAAGGGCGAGGTGCTGGCGCTGGTGGGGGAGTCCGGATCGGGCAAGACAACGACCGGACGGGTGATCGTGAAGCTGACCCGCCAGACGGCCGGATCAGTCCACTTCGACGGCGAGGACGTGTCCGATCTGTGGGGCACGAAATCGCTGCGCGCCTATCGCCGCCGGGTCCAGGCGATCTTCCAGGACCCGTACGAGACGCTCAATCCCAAGCAGACCGTCCACGATTTCGTCGCCGAGCCGCTGGAGGTCAACAACCTTGCACCGCGGGCTGCCGATCGCGAGGCGTTGGTTCGCGGGGCCCTCGAGGCTGCAGGATTGCCGGCCGACTTTGCATTCCGCTACCCGCACGAACTGTCCGGCGGCCAGCGACAGCGCGTGGTGATCGCCGGTGCGCTGGCCATGGGTCCCGACCTGGTCGTGGCCGACGAGCCGGTCTCGATGCTGGACGTTTCGATCCGGACCGAGCTGCTCCGCCTGATGCTGGATCTTCGCAAGGAGCGCGGCCTGACCTACCTGTTCATCACCCACGACCTGTCGCTCGCGTGGGTCATCGCCGATCGGATCGCCGTGATGTACCTCGGCAAGATCATGGAGCTTGGGCCAGCCGACGCCGTCATCCGCGGCCCTCGCCATCCGTACACGGCGGCGCTCGTGTCAGTTGCCCCGTCGCCGGATCCCCCGGACCGCACAGCAGGGGCGCGCCAGCGCACGATCCTCGTTGGCGAGACCCCCGACGCGGCTCGCATTCCCACGGGCTGCCGGTTCAACCCACGCTGCCCGCTGGTCTTCGACCGCTGCCGCACCGAAGAGCCGCCGCTGTTCGACGTCGGCAACGGCCAGTCAGCGGCCTGCTGGCTTGCCGAGGGCGGCCGCGAACTGCCGGTGCTGCCAGTGACGGAGACGCTTCCTGGAGGCTAGCTGTTGTCCTCGGAGGAAAGCAGTCGGAAGACGCCCCATCCAGCGATTGCCCCGACGAAGGGCGCCGTCAGGTAGATCCAGATCGCGGCGAAGTCCATCGACACGATCGCCGGCCCGAGCGCGCGTGCCGGATTGACCGAGGCTCCGCTGAACGGGATCCCCACCGCGTGGATCGCCAGAAGCGTCAGGGGGATGACGATGATCGCGTGCCCCGCGTCCTTCTTCGTGACGGTCAGGATCACGGCCACGAAGATGGCGGTCAGGACCACCTCGGTGAGGAACGCTCCGCCGTCGCTGACACCCGGCATGTTCTTGGTCCCTGCGACCACGCCCTGGTCAGAAAGGGCCAGGATGACCGCGGAGCCTGCGACCGCGCCAACCACCTGGGCGATGACGTAGCCTATCGCGCCAATCAGGTCGATCCGCCCGTCGAGCAGCGCCCCGAGGGTCACCGCGGGGTTGAAATGCCCGCCGGAGACGTGCCCGCTCACGGCTATCGCGGCCAGGAGGCCGAGCCCGAACCCGAACGGGATCACGACCAGAGCCGGCGATCCCGGCATGGCGCCGACCGCCAGGATCGCCA
>JBDSJV010000126.1:0-8335 GCA_039917225.1 Candidatus Limnocylindrales bacterium | reverse complement strand
GTGGCGAGCAGGGCCACGATCAGGCCGAAGACCGCGAACCTGGCCCGCGAGCGATCGGGCGCCGCGGGCCCGCCAAGGCCAACGGTGTCAGCGCTCACCAGTCAACTCGCTCTTCTGGACGCAAGCGATCCCGGATGGACAGGATCAGGGGGCCGAAGACAACCCCCAGGACGGCGTCGTAGGCCGCGCCGGGCATGAACGTCGCAAGCGGGTCCGCGATCGTGACGGGTGGCCGTATGGCGGCGAGCAGTCCCAGCAGGATCATCGAGTACGCGAGGCTCACGATCGGCACGGCGATCACCGGCGCGAGCGGCCGGAGGCGGATGAAGGTGCGCGCGATGATCACGGTGATCCCGACCGACACGACGAGGGACAGAACGGAGAGCCCGAGCGGCCTGGCCGCCAGGCTGTCGAGCAGGATCCCCCCAACCACGGCCCAGACGAGGCCACCCTCGATGCCCACGGCGATCGTCCAGATGACGCCGAACACGAGGACGGGGTGCGGGTAGGCATCGCCAAGTCGGAGGTACGGAACAAGACTCAATTCGGCCAGTGCGGCGATCGTCGCTCCGATCGCGGCGAGAATGTTGGTCATGAGGCGAGGTCGATCCTTGGCGTGCCGGCCAGGGGTCGAAGTCGGGTCTTCGCCCGCATTCACCACAGACGGACGGCCGGGCCGCGTCCGATTGGCAGTATCCCACGGGTCCCCGGGGTGGGCAATGAACCGCTGCTGCACGAGCGCGGGCCGATCATCGCCGGCCGTTGTTTCACGTGAAACACCCCGGCCTGGATACGTGGCCGATGATCGCCGGGTGATGAGGCCGTGGCACTATTGGGGACCAGATACGGCCTGACGGGCGGAGGCCACCAAGCACGCTAGAGCCCTGAACTGCTCGAGGGGGTGGAGGGCTGGAACTGATAGAATTCGTGCTTGTGAAGCCCAATTCGATGAGGACCCTGTGGGTCGCGTGATCGCCTGCACCAATCAGAAGGGCGGCGTCGGCAAGACCACCACGGTCGTCAATCTCGCGAGCTTCCTCGCGCTCGCCGGAGATCGGGTTCTCGTCATTGACCTTGACCCTCAGGGCAACGCAACCAGCGGCCTGGGGGTCGACCGGAGTGGCAGCGGGTCCGTCTACGACGCGGTCGTGGACGACATGGAGCTCCGCCAACTCGTATTGGAGAGTCCGATTGCCGGTCTCAGCGTCGTCCCATCGTCGATTGCCCTGGCGGGCGCCGAAGTGGAGCTCGCGCCACTCGAGCAGCGCGAGCGGCGGCTGGCACGGCTGGTGGCGCCGCTCCGGGACGAGTTCGACCACATCCTGGTCGATTGCCCGCCATCGCTTGGTCTGCTCACCGTGAACGCCCTGACCGCGGCGGATGGCGCCTTGATCCCGATCCAGTGCGAGTACTACGCGCTCGAGGGACTGTCCCAGCTGCTGGAGACCATCTCCCTGGTTCGAGACCACCTGAACCCGCGCCTCGCAATCGAGGGAGCCGTGCTGACGATGTTCGACGGCCGGAACAACCTCTCGACCCAGGTCGCCGACGAAGTCCGGACGCACCTCGCCGACCTCGTGTACGGAACAGTCATTCCCCGAAACGTTCGGCTCTCGGAGGCGCCCAGCCACGGGCTGCCGATCCACCTGTACGCGCCAGAGTCGCGTGGCGCATTGGCCTATCGGTCGCTGGCCGGCGAATTCCGGGATCGGGCGATGGCCCATGCCAGCCCCGCGGTCATGGTGGCGTGATGACCGCACGGAGCGATCGGCCGCAAGGCCTCGGCCGCGGTCTGGCGGCGCTGATCCCGCAACGCACGCAGCCCGCCAGCGGATCCATCGAGATCCCGCTGGACCGGATCCGTTCCAACCCACGGCAGCCCCGGCTCCGCATCAATGGGCCCGCGCTTGAGACGCTCATCAGCAGCATTCGCGAGCATGGGGTCATCCAGCCGATCCTCGTGACCGAGATCGTCGACGGGTACCAGCTGGTTGCCGGGGAGCGTCGGGTCCGTGCAGCTCGGGCGGCAGGTCTGGAACGCGTTCCGGCGGTCGTTCGGCAACTGGCGGATCGAGAGCAACTCGAGCTGGCGCTGGTCGAGAACCTCCAGCGCGAAGACCTCGACCCGCTCGAATCAGCGCGCGCCTATCGGCAGTTGATGGACGAGTTCGGATTCTCGCAGGAGACCCTGGCCTCTCGCGTCGGACGAGCCCGATCCACCGTCGCCAACACGTTGCGGCTTCTCGAACTCCACGAAGCGGTGCAGTCGGCCGTCGCCGACGCCCTCGTGACCGAGGGTCATGGTCGAGCCATCGGAGGCCTGCCGACGGAACACCAGCCGACGGTGCTCGCCGCGGTCATCGAGCAGGACCTTTCGGTCAGGCAGACCGAGGAGTTCGTGCGTCGGATCCGGGAGCCGCGACCGACGGCCGTCCGCGAGCCAGCATCAACGGATCCCGACGTTGAGCGCGTCGAGGAGGATCTCCGGCGCGCGCTGGGCACCAAGGTCCGGCTGGCGCGCTCACGCCGGGGAGGACGCATCGTCATCGACTACTACAGCGACGAAGAGCTCGGGCGACTCTATGAGCGCCTGATGGGAGGAACTGCGTGACGGAGCCCACGGTCGGTCCCGACGGCAAGGCAGCGGGCAGGACACGCCGCGGTAAAGCGGCCGCGTCGGACTACAACGCCGCCAGCATCCAGGTCCTCGAGGGCCTGGAGGCCGTCCGTCGACGGCCCGGCATGTACATCGGCTCGACGGACGCCCGCGGGCTCCATCACCTCATCTGGGAGGTCGTGGACTACTCCATCGACGAGGCGATGGCCGGACACGCGACCACGATCCAGGTGACGATGCGCAAGGACGGAAACGTCGAGGTCATCGATGACGGTCGAGGCGTGCCGGTCGGGAAGCACCGCACGGGAAAGGACGCCCTCGAAGTCGTCCACACCGTCCTCCACGCCGGCGGCAAGTTCGGCGGAGGCGGCTACAAGGTCTCCGGAGGTCTCCACGGCGTCGGCGTCAGCGTGGTCAACGCCCTGTCGGATTTCCTGCGGGTCGAAACGGCGCGGGATGGGTTCATCTGGTCCCAGGAGTACGCCCGTGGCAAGCCGACGGGCCCGGTCAAGAAAGGCGGACCGCAGGGAGCGCGGCGTGGAACCAGGACCGTCTTTCACGCCGATCCTGAGATGTTCGAGACCACCGAATACTCGTTCGAGACCGTCACCCAGCGTCTTCGCGAATCGGCATACCTCACGAAGGGCGTCTGGATCACGCTCATTGACGAGCGCGAGGATCGCGAGCGCTCGTTCTACTTCGAGGGCGGACTCCAGTCCTTCGTGCGACACCTCAACCGCAACAAGGAGGCGCTCCACAACCGCCCGATCTACGTGGATCGAAAAGAAGGCTCGACGGCCGTTGAGGTCGCCATGCAGTACAACGACTCGTACACCGAGAACGTCCTCGCCTTCGCCAACAACATCAACACGGTCGATGGCGGAACCCACATCACCGGCTTCCGGGCCGCCCTGACGAGCTGTCTCAACGACTGGGCTCGCAAGGCCGGCGTCCTCAAGGATGCCGATGCGAACCTGTCCGGAGACGACGTTCGTGAGGGCCTGACGGCGGTCATCAGCGTCAAGCTGACGGACCCGCAGTTCGAGGGCCAGACCAAGGCCAAGCTCGGCAATGCGGAGGTCAAGGGCCAGGTCCAGACGGCCGTCACCGAGAGCCTGACCCAGTACCTCGAGGAGAATCCGGGCGACGGGCGACGGATCATCGAGAAATGCCTCATCGCCTCCCGGGCCCGCGAGGCGGCGCGCAAGGCCCGCGACCTGGTCATCCGCAAGGGCGTCCTCGACGGCCTGTCACTCCCGGGCAAGCTCGCCGATTGCCAGGAGCGGGATCCCGCAAGGAGCGAGCTGTACATCGTCGAGGGTGACTCGGCAGGCGGTTCCGCCAAGCAGGGCCGCGACCGCCGCTTCCAGGCGATCCTGCCCCTTCGCGGCAAGGTCCTGAACGTCGAGAAGGCACGGATCGACAGGATCGTGGCCAGCGAGAACGTCCGGCCGCTCATCATCGCGCTCGGCGCCGGGATCGAGGGGATCGGCGACAGCTTCGACCTCACCAAGGTCCGATACCACCGGATCATCATCATGACCGACGCGGACGTCGATGGCGCGCACATCCGGACCCTGCTGCTGACCCTGTTCTATCGGCACATGCCCCAGATCATCGAGGCGGGCTTCCTGTACATCGCCCAGCCACCGCTCTATCGCGTGTCCACCGGCAAGGTGACCCGGTACGCCCAATCCGAGAAGGAGCGCGAGCGGATCATCAAGGAGATGAACGTCAAGAACCTCTCGGTTCAACGGTTCAAGGGTCTCGGCGAGATGAATGCCGACCAGCTCTGGGAGACGACCATGAACCCGGAGTCGCGGGTCCTGCTCCGGGTCGAGATCGACGATGCGGCCGAGGCGGACCAGGTCTTCACGATGTTGATGGGCGAAAAGGTCGCACCGCGCAAGGAATTCATCAAGAGCGAGGCCCGGAAGGTGAAGAACCTTGACATCTGAGGCTCCGCCCACGACCGAGCTGGCCGGGCAGCGATTCACCTTCGAGCCGCACCACTGCTTCGCCTGTGGCGAGCTTAACGAGGGTGGGCTGCACCTGGTCCTCCACACGGACGCCGAGGGCTGCTGGACGGAACTCGCCGTTGCGCCCGCCTTCCAGGGCTGGGAAGACGTGGTCCACGGCGGCATCCTGTGCACGATCCTGGACGAGGTCATGGGATGGGCCGTGATCGGTCGGGACACGTGGGGTGTGACGGCCCGGATGGCGGTCGACTTCAAGCGGCCGGTGGCCGTTGGCCAGGCCCTGCGCGCGGAGGGATTCGTCGTGGAGGCCGGCCGGCGCCTGGTCCGAACGGAGGGCCGCATCCTCGACGCCGCGAGCGGCGCCGTGCTGGCCGCGGCCACCGGGACCTACGTGGCTGCGCCACCGGAGCGACTGGCGGAGTTGAAGGCGCGCTATCGCCTGCGCCCGCTGGCTGATCAGGCCGAGTCGACCGGCAGCGTGGACGCGTGATGGCCTCGAGCTCGGCCACCGCGGGACCCGCCGGAACCGCCGGAACCGGCCGCCACAGCGGCACATCCGAGCGCGCGCGGGCCTTCGTGGCGGCACGGCAAGATCTGGCGACGGCCCTCGGCCGTCGACTGGCTGATCGCGTGGGAGACCCAGACGGCCTGGCGGCAGCGCTCCGTCAAGCGATGCGCGAACTTGCCGATCCGGACTGTCGGGCCGGCCAGCAGTTCGTGGCGCCCGGCATCGGCCCGACCCACGGTGTCCGCACCCCGTTACTGCGTGGACTGAACTCCGGGTTCCGCGGGGCAACCCGGAGCGACTCCCCGGACACGCTCCTGCTGGTCGCGGACCGCCTCCTGCGTGAACCCGAGCTCGAAGCGCACTGGTTCGCGTTCGACATCCTCGCCCGGGTACTCCCGCGCGACCGTGAGCGGACCTGGCAGATCATGCGGCGGGCGAGCCGTGAGGCGGGTGACTGGATTACGGTCGACACCCTTGCCCGCACGTGGGCGAGCGGCGTCCTGGCCGAACCCTACCGGTGGGCCGAGCTGGAACAGCTGGTCTATGCGCCGTCACGTTGGGAACGCCGGCTCGTCGGCTCCACGATCGCGACCATTCCGTTCGCCAGTCGATCGGCCGGTCGGTCCCCCGACGTGGCCCGGTGGGGGCTTGAACTGCTGGCGCTGCTGATCGGTGATGCCGAGCCAGACGTTCAGAAGGCCATCTCGTGGGCCTATCGATCGATGGCGAAGGTCGACGTTCAGGCCACGACCGCCGCGCTCGACGCCCAGGCGACACGGGCTGCGGCAACGAGCGACGGCCACCGGGCGTGGGTCATCCGGGATGCCCTCGGCAAGATCGAACCGGGCCCGGCCGACGAGATCCGATCGCGCCTCGATGGCATCCGACGCCGGTCCACGGCCCCCGCGACATCCGAAGCCGCCGAGACCGCGGCACGATTCGCCGACCTGGGCCTTGGACGGCCCCTCCCTGAACCACCACTGAGCTGACCGAAGGAGCCATCCAGACGTGACCGACGACATCGGCGACATCAGGGGCATTCGCATCTCGGACGAGATGCGGGTCTCGTATCTCGACTACGCGATGAGCGTCATCGTGTCTCGCGCACTGCCCGATGTCCGCGACGGACTCAAGCCCGTCCACCGCCGAATCCTGTACACGATGGGCGAGATGGGCCTGTCGGCGACGAGCTCCTTCCGCAAGTGCGCCGCGATCGTCGGCGAGGTCATGGGCAAGTACCACCCGCATGGCGACGTGGCGCTCTACGACGCCCTCGTCCGGTTGGCCCAGGACTTCTCGATGCGCTACCCGCTCATCGATGGCCAGGGCAACTTCGGCTCGGTCGATGGCGACGCGGCGGCGGCCATGCGGTACACGGAGGCGCGGCTGACCGCGATCTCGGCCGAGTTGCTCGCCGACATCGACAAGGAAACGGTCGACTTCGAGGACAACTACGACGGAACCCAACGGCAGCCGTCCGTCCTCCCGGCCAAGATCCCGAACCTCCTGATCAACGGCAGTTCCGGCATCGCCGTCGGCATGGCCACCAACATCCCGCCACATCACCTCGGCGAGATCGTCGATGCCACGATCGCGCTGATCGAGGATCCGGCGATCACGACGGATGACCTGTGCACCTACGTCAGCGGGCCGGATTTCCCGACCGGCGGCACGATCTTCCGCTTCGAGCGGCAGCGAAACCTGATCAGCGGCGAGTGGGAGACCATCGACGCGATCCGCCAGATGTACGCCCACGGACGGGGCCGCGTCGTGATGCGCGCCCAGGTCGCGTTCGAGGAGGTCCGCGGGGATCGGATGGCGATCATCGTCACCGAGCTGCCGTACCAGGTGAACAAGTCCACCCTGCTGGAGAAGATCGCCGACCTGGTCAAGGACAAGAAGATCGACGGCATCTCGGACCTGCGGGATGAGTCCGATCGCGACGGGATGCGGATCTACGTCGAGCTCAAGCGGGACGCGAACCCGCACAAGGTCCTCAACAACCTGTTCAAGCACACGGCGATGCAGGCGGCGTTCAACATGAACATGCTCGCCCTCGTCGGCGGGCAGCCGCAGACGCTGCCGCTCAAGTCCGTCCTCCAGCACCATGTCGACCATCGCCGCGAGATCGTCCGGCGGCGGACCGAGTTCGACCTGGGCAAGGCGCGGGACCGGGCCCACATCCTCGAGGGCCTCAAGAAGGCGCTCGACAACCTCGATGCGGTCATCAAGACGATCCGCGCCTCGGCCGACACCGAGACCGCCAAGGCCAACCTCATGGCCGGCTTCGATCTCAGCGAACGCCAGGCCCAGGCGATCCTCGACATGCGGCTCGCGCGCCTGGCCGCGCTCGAGCGCAAGAAGATCGAGGACGAGTACCTGGTGGTCATTCAGCTCATCGCGGAGCTGGAGGACATCCTTGCCAACCCGGCCCGGGTCCTGGCGATCATCAAGGACGAGCTCCTCGACGTGAAGAAGCGCTACGCCGGTGATAGGAAGACGCGGGTCGAGGACGATTCATCGCGCGAACTGACCGACGAGGATCTCATCGCGGATGAGGATGTCGTGATCACCATCAGCGGGCGGGGCTACATCAAGCGCCAGCCCGTCGCGACCTACCGGCGCCAGGGTCGCGGCGGCAAGGGGATCATCGGCCACGTCACGCGCGAAGAGGACGCGGTCAAGCACCTCCTGGTCGCGAGCACCCACGACTGGGCCCTCTTCTTCACCAACCGGGGGCGCGTCTTCTCCGCCAAGGTCCACTCGATCCCGGATGCCAGTCGCCAGGCCAAGGGCATGCCGATCATCAACCTGCCCGGCGTCCAGGTGGAGTCCGGCGAAGTTCCGATGGCCACGATCACGCTGCCATCGTTTGCCGCCGGGAGCTATCTCGTCCTGGCAACCACGAACGGCAAGATCAAGAAGACGCCCCTTGAGCAGTTCGAGCGGGTCCGCTCGACGGGCATCCGGGCCATCACCCTCGACGAGAAGGATGAACTCGCCTGGGTGGACGTCTCGTCCGGCGAGGATGACGTGATCATCGCCACCGCCCAGGGCATGCTCGCCCGATTCGAGGAGAGCGAGGTCCGGGCGATGGGTCGCGATGCCGCCGGGGTCATCGGGATCCGCCTCCTCAAGAAGGCCGATGACCGCGTGGTGTCCATGAGCGTCGTCCGGCCGGGGGCCGATCTCCTCGTCCTGACGGAGACGGGCTACGGCAAACGGGTCGCC
>JBDSJV010000125.1:0-3073 GCA_039917225.1 Candidatus Limnocylindrales bacterium | reverse complement strand
GATCAGCGCGCCATGTGCGACGATCCACCGATGCACCAGTCGGCGACCTTGAGCAGGCCATTCTGCCTCGCCGGGCACGGATCATGACGCTCGTCGCGACATCCCTGGCTGGCCCGGGGGGCTCGATCCTCGTCGCGGCCACCGACAACGGCGTCGCGGCGGTCGAGTTGATGACGACCCGCGACGCTTTCAGCGACGGACTCGAGCGACGGCTGGGGAGCAAGGTCGGCTGGGTCGATCTCGGGGCGCCCCCCGAGCGGGGACCGGACCGTTCGGCACTGGCCAACCTGCGCGCCGCGAGTGACTTCCTCGTGCAGATGAGCGGCTCCGATCACGTGCATCGAGCGCCCGACCAGATCCCGCTGGACCTGGCGGATCGGCCGGCCTGGGATCAGGCGGTGCTGGGAGCCGTTCGGGCGATCCCCTGGGGCGAGACGCGGAGCTACGGGGACGTCGCCCGGGCCATCGGCCGGCCGGGTGCCGCGCGAGCGGTCGGTGGTGCCGTCGGGCGCAACCCGATCGCCATGATCATCCCGTGTCACCGGGTCATCGCCGGAGACGGGACCCTGGGCGGCTACGGTGGCGGGTGGTGGGGTGACCGGGAACGACTGCTTGATCTGAAGGCCGAGCTGCTGGCCGCAGAAGGGCGGATCGTGCGCCGTCGGGCTCCCTGAGGCACCTTCCCGCTTGTAGACTGACCCGACGTTCAGCGTCGCGAGGCAGCTCGTCCTCGCCCCGGCCCACGTGGAGGAGCTCGCTCAATGGCCCAGGCCGCGCCCCGCCCGGCGTCCATGTTCGCGATCTTCCGCAAGCGCGACTTCTCGCTCATGTGGGGCGCCCAGCTGGTCTCCACGATCGGGTCATCCCTGACGATGCTCGCCGCGGGGATCCTCGTCTTCGAACTGACCGGGTCGGCGCTCCAGGTTGGCCTGACGCTGATGGTCACGGCCATTCCGACCCTGTTCGTCGGCCTGTTCGCCGGCGTCTTCGTGGACCGCTTCGATCGGAAGCGGATCCTGCTGGCCTCGGACCTCCTGCGCGCCGTCATCGTGGTGCTCATTCCGATCGGGGTGGAGACGTTCGGCCTGATCGCCCTGTACGTACTCCTGTTCCTGGCAGCCGTCGTCCAGCAGTTCTTCGATCCGGCCTGGGAGAGCACACTGCCGGATATCGCCACGGAGAACGAGCTGGCGTCGGCCAACGCATTCCTGTCGATCAGCTCGTTCGGCTCGACGGCGGTCGGTTTCGCCCTCGCCGGGTTCCTGGCGGCGGTTGACCTTCATCTGCCGTTCTACATCGATTCGGTCACCTTCCTTCTCTCCTTCCTGATCGTCGCCGGCGTTCGAATCCCGAAGCAGACCTCCGACGAGACCACGACCGTCGGGGTGGTGGTGGCAAACCTCAAGATCGGCATGAGCTTCCTGTGGAAGACGCCGATCCTGCGCTCCTCGATGCTGATCAACATCCCGGTCCTCTTCTCCTTCGGGCTGTGGAACGTCCTCCTCCTCCCGATGGCCATCAGGGAACTCGGTGCCACGTCATTCGAGTACGGTCTCCAGGAGGCCCTCACGTCGGTCGGATTCGTCGTCAGCAGCCTGCTCATGGCGAAATACGCTGGTCTCCTGCGAGAGGGCCAGTGGATGGTCATCGCGACGATTGGCATGGGGGTCTTCGGCATCTTCTACGGGCTCTCACCGAACATCTGGTTCGCCATCGCCATGGTCGTCGGATCCGGATTCCTGAACTCGCCCCTCGGTATCTCTCGCCGCCTGATCTTCCAGAAGAACACGCCGCGTGAGCTGCGAGGACGGGTCTCCTCGGCGTTTGCCGTGTCCCGAGACCTCGTGTTCCTCGGTGGGATGGCCCTTGCCGGCCTGGCGGATATCTGGCCCATCAGACCCCTGCTGATCGGCGCGTCTCTCATCCTGGTCGGAGCCGGCATTCTCACTCAGTTCATGCCCGGTCTCGGGACTCCAGCCGCAGAGTGGCGCCGGGCCGCCCGGCTGCTTCGAACGGCTGGCGCAGCTCCGATGGCCGCCGCCGGCCGAGCCGCAGTGCCGGCCGATTTCGACCGCCTGCTCGGGCTCATCCCGGAGCTCGGTGGCCTCGACATCTCGCGACGGGCCGACTTCCTGGTCGGAGCGATGGTCCGTCACGCGGCCCCCGGCGCCGCGATCATCAAGGTCGGCGATGCGGGTGATTCGGCCTACTTCGTGCTCGAGGGCCGGGTGGTCGCCGGTGTGCCAGCCGAGGGCGGCGACGATCGGTCCCTGTCGGCCATGGGGGCTGGCGACTTCTTCGGCGAGATCGCCGCGATCACCGGGAGCCCGCGCACCGCCAATGTCGTGGCCGACGAGCCGACGGACTTCCTCGAAGTCCCAGGCTCAACCCTGAAGGGTCTGATGGATGTGTCGGCCATGGAGGCGCTGGTCAACAGCAAGTTGCGCGAACGACTGACCCGAACCGCGAATGCCGACCTGATCCGACTCGCGGGTCTCGATCAGAGCGACTTGAAGGACCTGCGCCGCCGACGACCCGCCGCGAAGGCGCCTGCCGAGGCGACGGGCGAGGGCTGAGGGCTGGGTTCGTGGCGGCGCAACGTGATCGGTCGCGAGGTCTCAGCCGCGCGCGATCGGCCGCATCGGGAACACACCGATCACGATCGGGCTGATCGGATCCATCGACAGCTCGTACCCCACGTCGCCGGCGCGGAACAGCTCGCCCAGGAGTTGACCCTCGCGATACGGCAACCCGATGAATACACGCCGGCCCTGGGGGACGTCCACGCCGGTCACGTCGTCATCGCCACCGTCGATCACGAACCGGCGGCGCAGCTCGTGCATGGGGACGTATGAGCGGCTCTTGATAAAGCGCCGCAGCTGCGGCGCCGTGCAGGCGGATCGCTCGCCGCCGCTGACCTCGCCCCGGCTGGGTTCGTTCGTTGGTGCAGGGCGGCCCTGGTCGCCCGGGGCGCCAGGGTCGCCTGGGGCGCCAGGGTCGCCCGCCGCAGAGGTGGTCGAGTTCGACGGGGGGCCGGCGACGAGATCCGGCGCAGCTGGCGCGGACTGGGTCG
>JBDSJV010000124.1:0-4433 GCA_039917225.1 Candidatus Limnocylindrales bacterium | reverse complement strand
GCACTGGCCGGCGTCCACCTCGGGCTCGGGCTGGACAGCGCCATCGTCGTCTGCGTTCCCGTGCCCGCCGATGTCGCGCTCCCGGATGACGTCGCTCGCGCCGTGGCCGAGCGGGCCGCTCGCGAGGCTGACGAGGCCGGGGTGCGCGGCCCGGCCCTGACGCCATGGCTGTTGGCGCGGATCGCCGAGATCACCGATGGTGCATCGGTCCGGGCGAATACCGCGCTGATCGTGAACGACGCCCGCGTGGCCGGCCAGATCGCCGCGATCCTCGCCGGGCTCGGCTGATGCTCGTCTGGTTCCTCGCCTTCAATCTCCTCCTCATTGCCGGTCTGATGACCCTGCTATGGGTGTTCTCACTGGCTGCCCGGGATGCGTCGATCGTCGATCCGGTGTGGGGGATGGCCTTCGTGGTCATCGCGTGGAGCTCGTTCATCCGGCATCCGCAGCCCGGGCCAGGCGTTGCCGATCCGTCGCCGGTGATCGTCGCGCTGGTCACGATCTGGGGCGTCCGATTGTCCAGCTACCTCGCCCTGCGCAACCTCGGCAAGGGCGAGGACTTCCGGTATGTCCGCATGCGCGAGCGTTTCGGACCGCGCTTTCCGATCATCAGCCTGTTCGTCGTCTTCCTGCTCCAGGCGCTCCTCGCCTGGGTCGTCTCGCTCCCGGTACAGGTGGCCCAGTTCACGTATGGCGGAGCACAGCCCTTCGGCGGTCCGCTCCTTGTCGCCGGCGCCCTTCTCTGGGCAATTGGCCTCGTGTTCGAAACGGTCGGCGACCTCCAGCTCACCCGGTTCAAGCGCGACCCGGCGAACAAGGGCAAGGTCATGGATCGCGGGCTCTGGCGCTACACCCGCCACCCCAACTACTTCGGCGATTTCTGTGTCTGGTGGGGCCTCTTCCTGATTGCTGCCTCAACGGGCGCCTGGTGGACGGTCATCGGGCCGATCGTGATGTCGATCCTTCTCATCCGCGTTTCTGGCGCTGGCCTCCTCGAGCGTACGATCGTTCATCGGCGTCCCGGCTACGCTGAGTACATTCGCCGGACATCAGGATTCTTCCCGCGCCCGCCTCGTCGCTGACTCGGGATCCGCCCGGTCCTTGCTGGCGGGTGGGGGCGTCGCTACACTCGGGACAGTTGCCGTCTTCCGGATGAGCGACCCGCGAGTCAGCCAGGTCGGACCCCTACCACCGACCGACGGGCTCCTGAAGAAGTGCTGCGAGCGGTTACTCGCCCCAGGGAGGCGCCATGCGGATCTATGAGGGCAGCCCCCGCCAGGACTTCGAGGAAGTCCTGCGGTCCATCGGCGCGTACCTGGACAAGCGCAACATGCGGGACATCCTGCTCATGGAAGTGCCGGATGGTTTCATCGTCCAGGGTCTGAGCACGGCCGGCGCGTCCACGAGCTCGCGATCCGAATCGATGGGCCAGGTGGTCAACGAGACCATGACCTTCCAGGACGACGACATCGCCGCCTTCATGGATGAGGCCGCCGCCCGACGCGGCAGCGGACCCCAACCAGAGGTGCCGCCGCCCGGTCGCTACGAGCACATGCTCCGGGTCATCGGCCATTACATCGACGAGCAGCGACCCAAGGACATCTTTTTCTTCGAAATGGACGGGTCGTTCGTTCTTCGGCTCCATCACGCGCAGCCGACCGGATCCAAGCACTCCCTGGCCGAATTCACCCACGATGATCTCGAAGCCCTCATTACACGGGGCCCGACCTTCCGAATCCCCGCCAAGGACGTCGCGAAGCGGGACGCCGCCAAGACCTGACCCGCAGCACAGGAGGTACCGCACATGCGTGCACTCAAGACCGTCGCCGTCGCCCTGGGAGTGACGCTCGGCGCACTCGTGGTGATTCCGCTCGTCGTTCTTGCCGGACTGTTCGTCTGGCTGAAGCTGACCGAGGAGCCCGACGAGGAGTCGTTGGAGCTCGACCAGGAAGGCTCCTGATCGAACCTCGCCAGCCGCTCCCCGCGAGCGAAACGCCCGCCGGACCACCGGCGGGCGTTGGCATGTCTTCGCCCGATCCTGGCGGCTTCCGGGGCCATCGCGTCGCCGAGATCGGCGTCCTGATCGTGGTCGTCGCGTGGGCCGCGAACTTCATTGTCGTGAAGGCGGCCAATCGCGAGATTCCGCCGATTGCCTTCTCGTACCTTCGGTTCACCTTGGCGGCCGTCCTGCTGCTCGTAGTCCTGCGCTGGCGCGAGGGTTCCATTCGGATGCCGTTCCGCGAGGCGCTGCCGATCATGGGCCTCGGCGCAGTCGGCTTCGGTCTGTATCAGATCCTCTGGCCAACGGCCTTGCAGACGATCCCGGCCGGGGATTCAGCGTTTCTCATTGCCTCGACTCCCGTCTTCACCGTGCTGTTCGCAGCGATGGCGGGATCGGACACCCTGACGCGCCGCAAGATCGTCGGGGCTCTCATCTCCTTTGCCGGCGTCGGTGTCGTCATCGCCGGCGGGCCCGGACTCGTGCTTGGCGCATCCCTCGTCGGTGACGGCCTCACCCTCCTGGCCGCGATCTGTTGGTCCGCGTACATGGCCTGGGGCGCTCCAATCCTCGCCCGGCATTCGCCGCTTCGAACCACCACCGTCGCGATGATCGGGGGCAGCCTGGCCCTCGCGCCGATCGGTCTGTTTCAGACCGCCGGGACAGACTGGGGCGCCGTTTCGGCGGGAGCCTGGGCCGGATTCGCCTACTCCGCGCTCATCGCCGCGGGGATCGCGAACGTCATCGTGTTCAACGCGATCAAGCTCCTCGGGCCGACCCGGATTACCGGGCTCCAGTTCCTCGTGCCGTTCATCGCCGTCGTCTTCGGGGCGATGTTCCTGGGCGAGGCGATCCAGCCGATACAGATCGCTGGAGGCGCCGTGATCATCATCGGCGTCGCCATCGCCCGAGCGCTGCGCATCCCTGGTGCGCCGGGGCGTTTCCGGATCCGCCGTCTCGCGTAGGCCCGACTGCCCCGGCCCTCTGACCCGCCGGATACTCCCCCGACGAGTGGTAGTTGCGATGCACCTGGTCTGACGTTCCCGATCCCCTCCGGCTCGTTGTGGCTCACGATCGAGTCCGCGCTCGAGATCAGCCCCGGGCCGGCGAGAAGCCCCGATTTCCGGTGAGCGCTCCGCCTACCACTCCCCCCACGAGTAGGTGGGAACCGGGCTTCGACCCGCCGCGCCGCCGACTGCCCCTGACTCACCACGACGCCCACGCCAGGCCTCCGCTGGCGTCGAGGCCCGCCTTCCGGTAGCATTGGAAAAACCCCCGGAGGAGCAGCGATCCATGGCGAAGTATGTCTTTGTGACCGGAGGCGTGACCTCCTCTCTTGGCAAAGGCATCACCGCCGCCAGCATCGGGCGCCTGCTCAAGGCACGGGGTCTCAAGGTCTCCATCCTCAAGCTCGATCCGTACATCAACGTGGATCCGGGCACGATGTCCCCGTATCAGCATGGCGAGGTCTTCGTCACCGATGACGGGGCCGAGACGGACCTCGACCTCGGGCACTACGAGCGGTTCATCGACGAGAACCTGAGCCAGCTCTCCAACGTGACGACGGGCCGCATCTACCAGGCCGTCATCGCCAAGGAGCGCCGCGGCGACTACCTCGGCGGCACGGTCCAGGTGATCCCGCACATCACGAACGAGATCAAGGAGCGGATCGGACGCGTCGGCAAGGACGGCGATCCGGACGTCGTGATCGTCGAGGTCGGCGGCACGGTCGGCGACATCGAGTCCCTGCCCTTCCTCGAGGCCATCCGCCAGATGCGCAAGGACGTCGGCCGATCGAATGTCCTGTATGTCCATGTGACGCTGCTGCCCGAACTCGCCGCGACTGGCGAGCTCAAGACGAAGCCCACGCAGCACTCGGTCAAGGAGCTCCGCGGCATCGGTATTCAGCCCGATGTGATCGTCCTGCGCTCCGATCACGAGGTCCCCGACGAGATCCGCGAGAAGATCGCGCTCTTCACGGACGTCGACATCGATGCGGTCATTCCGGCGGCCACCGCCGAGACGATCTACGAGGTCCCGCTCCAGTTCGAGGCGCTTGGCCTCGGCCGGCTCGTGGTCCGTGAACTCGGACTCGGCGAGAAGGCCACCGAACCCGACCTGGATGGCTGGTGCGCCCTGGTCGAACGGATCAAGCGGCCGAAGCCGGTCGTCGAGATCGCCCTGGTCGGCAAGTACATCGAGCTGCCTGACGCATACCTCTCGGTGACCGAGGCGCTTCGCCACGCGGCCTGGGCGCACGAGGTGGACGCCAAGGTCCGCTGGGTTGATTCCGAGACGCTCACCACGGAGAACCTGCACGAGCGCCTCGACGGCGCGGCGGGGATCCTCGTCCCCGGCGGGTTCGGGCATCGCGGCATCGAGGGCAAGGTCCTCGCCGCGCACTTCGCCCGTGATCACAAGGTCCCGTACCTCG
>JBDSJV010000123.1:0-3710 GCA_039917225.1 Candidatus Limnocylindrales bacterium | reverse complement strand
CCACCGGTCCCAGGACAAACGAATACGGGTCGCCGTGCTCGGTGTTGGTTTCCTGGAACAGGACGGAAACCGCGTTCCCGACCGAACCGATGGCAACGACGAGGCTGAGCAGGCCAGCGCCGTAGAGGTAGAGACGGGGGAGCCAGGCGGCGGCACCAACGACCGGGCCGCGCGCCAGATCACGCCGTCGCACCAACCCGTGGAACAGCCAGGCCGCGAGGGCGACGACTGCTCGCGCCAGGCTCGCGACCGGATCTGCCCAGACGGCCTCTGCGGGGGCGTTCGTGGCCCGCGCTGCAACCCACTGCACGAACTCCACGACTCCCATGGCCCAGACGAAGAGGGTGACCGCGAGGACGATGCTGAAGTACAGCGCCCGGACTGCCGAACCTCGTTCGGATTCCGTGTCCCCCCGCCGCTCGTCGAGGCCACGCTGGACGAACCACCAGTGGATGGCCCACACCGGGAACCCGACGAGGACGAGGGCAATCGCGAGGCTCAGCTGCTCGCGCGACCCGGACCCACCGGAGTAGGAAGGGCCGTGCGTCAGCCCGAGGGCATCAAGGAAGACCTCCAGGAGCGTGGACACTCCGATGGCGACGACCGCGAGGGCCACCCCTGACATCACGTACAGGTAGATCCGCCTGACGGCCTGCATGTTTCGCCCTCCTACTTCGCGTACCAGCCAGGATCGAGCCAGACGAGCTGCTCATCGATCTTCCAGGCGCCATCCTCCCGAACGAGGGAAAGCCGCCGGGCGCTGCGGTAGACATTCCGCTCCAGGGGGCCACCCTGCCAGGACTCCTCCACGGTCAGATCGACCGTGGCCTTCTCGCCCGTGATCGTGGCCCGGTCGATGAAGACCCGACGGATGGGACCGGAGGGCGGCTCCTGGTAGCGGCGGAACTCGCTTGCCATCGTGCGGTAGTCGTCGAGCGTCAGGTCGGCCTGTACCCCGGCCGAGAAGACTGCCCAGGCGGCCTCGTCGTCGCCGTCGGCCCAGGCCTGGAGGTAGTCCTGGACGGCGGCCTCCGGTGACGAGGCCGGATACACGGCCGGGGGCCGGTTGCCCCCGAGGATCACCACGACGGTCGCGAGCACAGCGATTGCCACGAGACTCAGTCCGATGATCAGCAGCGAACGCGTGGAACCCATCTCGCGCCTCTAGCTCTCCGTCCCTGCAGCCGGTGGGATCACCGGCGAGCGTATCTCAATGACGCCCCGGATCAATAGATGTCACGGCACCCGTCCCGTGGCAACCAAGCGACCGCACTAGGTTGCCCGGCTTTCGTGGCTACCGCCAGGCGCTCTTGGCTGTTTCCGGATAGAGGCGCACCCGCCGATATGGCTCGCGCCCGCGGGATCGCGAGACCAGGTTGGCGCGCTCGGCCATCTGGTGCTGGAGCCGGCGAATGTAGGCATTCTGGGGTGACAGCTCCACCGGCTCGGCCTGCTGGATCACCATCCCGATCGCTTCCTCCGCTTCGCGCATCGCAGCGTCCCGCGGGTCCAGCTCGAGGGCGAAGATCGAGGTCAGCGAGGCCTGCATCTGGGGCACGGTGTTGTGCTTCAGGACGTAGATCGGGAGGGCGCGCTCCTCGGCCTCGCGCACGAGCGGCGTCTTCTGGCGGTACTCCGTCCGGACGGTCATCACAACGTCCGCGTCATCGACCTCGGAGGTGACGAGCACGGGCAGCTGGAGCTCCCGGATCGCCTGCTCGAGGCGCTTCCGGCTGATCCCCTGGGGCAGGACGCGGAGCGTCGGCAGGCCACCCGCCGCGACCCGAATGTCAGTCTCATCGCCGAAACCCGCATCGAAGCCCGGCTCGAGCGTGGCGCTGGATCCGGCCAGCGGCTCCCCCGCGGCCGAGCCATTCTCGCCCGGGATCACGGGGAAGTTGATCGGAGCCGTGCCCTCATCGACCCTCAGCGCATCGATCACCTTCGAGGCTGAGGCACGCCACTCTCGCTGCCGCGACAGCTCGCGCGCTTCGCGGGCACGGGCATCGGCGGGAAGGGCGGTGCCCCGCTCGAGCGGCCCGCGATCGGCGATTTCACCAGCTACGAACGGCACGTCCGCCGCGCCGCGCGGCCCGGGCCCCGCGGCACTCCGGTCGCCCAGAACGCCAGCCCCGGGACCAGCACGCGTCGGGCGCCACGAGCCGGATGCGCCTGGCCGGTAGCCGGATCGGTAGCCGCGATCGGAGCCGGCAAATCCGGAACCCACCCCCGGTTGGCCGGAGCGATAGGGGCCGTCGCCTCGCCAGCCCGGTTCCATCCGCCAGGACGAACCAGTGCCGGCCAGCCCGGAGAAACGATCGGGGGCGGCGGCGTCGCGCGCCGACGGCTTGGGCCGGGCCTGCGACCGGTGGACCCCTTCCTCGTCCCGCCAGCGCTGCTCGCCCGCGATCTGCTCGCCGCGAAGGAGCGCGTCGACCGTCTCGGCCACATCCGCATGGGCCATGACACGTTCGCGTTCCTGGATCTCGATGATGACGTCGAACGTGGGCGGTGCCTTGCGTTCGAGGACGCTCTTCTGCGTCCGGCGCCGACGAGCCTCGTCGTCGCCGAGGGTCACGCTCTGGATGCCGCCGATCAGATCGGACAGCGTCGGGTTGAGCATGAGGTTGTCCAGGTTGTTGCCGTGTGCGGTGCCGATCAGCTGGACGCCGCGCTCGGCAATCGTCCGGGCGGCGTGGGCCTCCAGCTCGGTCCCGATTTCGTCGATGACGATGACCTGCGGCATGTGGTTCTCCACCGCCTCGATCATCACCTCGTGCTGCATCGACGGCGTCCGGACCTGCATGCGCCGCGCCTTGCCGATCGCCGGATGCGGGATGTCGCCGTCACCGGCGATCTCGTTCGAGGTATCGACCACCACGACTCGCTTGCCGAAATCGTCGGCCAGGACGCGGGCCGCCTCGCGCAGCATCGTCGTCTTGCCGATGCCGGGTCGACCCATGATCAGGATGGACTTCCCGCTCTCGACGAAGTCGGCGATGATGTCGATCGTCCCGTAGACCGCCCGTCCGATCCGGCAGGTCAGCCCGACGATCTTCCCGTTCCGATTGCGGATGGCGCTGATCCGGTGGAGCGTCCGCTCGATGCCGGCCCGGTTGTCATCGCCGAACGTGCCGATGTGATCGACGACGTACGCGATATCGGCCTCAGCGATCTCCCGGTCCAGGAGTGTCACCTCGGAATTCGGAAAGCGGGCCTCCGGTCGTCGCCCAAGATCCAGCACGACCTCGATGATCGCGGACGGGTCCGGCAGGGCGTGGAGCGCCGCCACGATCTCGGGCGGCAGGGCGGACAGCAGCGCGTCGAGGTCGTCGATGGTTTCGCGACGGGCGGGTCGTTCCTCAGGAACCACGCGTGACCTCCCATGGGCGGACGCCGGCCGGTACCAGTGCCGGCTCGGCGACTCGGACGAGGGTTTCCTTCATCAGCAGCGTGACGGTGGAGATCGTCTTGAAGCCTGCCTCCTCCAGTCGGTGGTCGAGCGGTGCCTCATAGGTTCGCACGGGCGCGACCACGCCGTGAGCCTGCGTGCGCTGGCCCGCTCTCTCGACCCGCGCCCGGATGTCACCGAGGCCGAAGTCGATGAACTCCGACAGGTCCCGTTCCGGCCGACCCATCACCCGCAGGTAGTGGGGCTGATCCTCGCCGGCCACGCCGAGCTGGATGAACCCGTCAAGTGTCACCCCATC
>JBDSJV010000122.1:0-3492 GCA_039917225.1 Candidatus Limnocylindrales bacterium | reverse complement strand
CAGTCCAGTCGTGAGGATCCGGCTCCAGTTCGACCGGATCGGCCCCGGTGTCGAGATCGGACCCCATCGTCACGGCGTCGAGACCATCGTCTTCGTGGCCGGCGGCGAACTCGTCTTCGAGCATGGGGAAGCCCTCGAGCGTCGAACCGTGGTCGGGACCGGCGATGTTCTGTACGAGGCACCGGCCGAGTATCACCGAATCCGCAACGAGTCCGGGATCGACGCCCTGGCCCTGCTGGCATCGACCGATCCCGATCCTCGTCGCGTCAGCACGATGTTGCGTCGCTGGGACTCGCCGGACGAACCGGTCCGGCGCGCCGCCGATGCCACGGTCGTCGAGCGCCCGGGGTTCCGTCGGCGCCTCATTGCCCGCCCTGGCGACTTCGGTTCAGCCGCGTTCACGGTCAGCGAGATCGAGGTCGCGCCCGTTGCCATCGACGCCTGGCATCGACATCCGGGTGCCGAGCACGCGATCGTCGTCTTCGAGGGACGGGGCGTCGTGACGGTCGGGTCCGAGACCGAGACCCTCGAGCCACTCAAGGGCATCCGGGTTGAGGAAGGCCAGCCCCACCGCGTCGAGAACACGGGCCGAACGCCGCTCCGCTACTACGTCTGTGCGTCGCCCGGGCTGGATCCTGCCGAGGATCGCGCACTTGCCGAGGCTCCCCGCCGCCGCACCGACGCCTAGCAAGAAGAGCGGGGGCGGCCGAATTCCGACGAGCGGGCGGGGCCGGCCGCACGGAATGGTCTGCCAATCCGTTTTTTGGCAATGAAGTGACGAAACCCGGACTGCTGGTCCGGATTCCGCCGTTTCATGTCGCCTGGCGGCGCGATCCAGCATGGAATCGGACCCTGGGTCCCGAACGTGACATTTCGTGCCCGAAATCCGGACTGCCAGACCGTTTGACGCCCGGCGCCGAGAGTCGGGCACGAACAGACCGTTTGACGCCAGGCCCCGCCCCGACCCGCACTGGCCCGAACGTATCTGGTGGACTACTCGAGCTCGGCGATGAACCGCCGGATGACGCGGGCCAGGCGAGGGCCGGCTTCCAGGCCGGAGGCGAGGACCTCCTCGTGGGTGAGCGGCTGGCCGCTGTAGCCCGCGCCCGCATTCGTGACGAGGGACACGCCGACCACATCCAGACCGGCCCATCGGGCGGCAATGCACTCGAGAACCGTGGACATGCCGACCGCGTGGCCCCCGAGCGCCGCGAGCATTCGAACCTCGGCCGGGGTTTCGTAGTTCGGGCCGGTCAAGCCGACGTAGATGCCGTCCGCCAGGTCGACGTCCTCGGCCCGTGCCGCGGCGTGCAGCCGTTCCCGCAACATCGGGCTCCAGGCCTCGGTAAGGTCCTGAAACCGCGGCCCGATCGCCTCGGCGTTCGGGCCGGTCAGCGGGTTCAGGCCGGTCAGGTTGATGTGATCCGAGATGGCCATCAGAGTACCGGGGCCGAAGTTCGGATCCAGGCCCCCGGCCGCGTTCGTGAGGACGACCGATCGGGCCCCCAGACGGCCGAACAGCAGGACCGGCTCGACCACCAGCCCCGGGTGGTTGCCTTCGTACAGGTGGAATCGGCCCTGGAGCATCGCCACGGGCCTGCCGCCGAGGTTGCCCAGGAGCAGCCGTCCAGCATGACCGGGCGCGGTCGCCGCTGGCCAGCCCGGGAGCTCGGCGAACGGGATCGCGACGGCGTCATGGAGATCGTCCGCCAGGCTGCCGAGGCCGGACCCCAGGACGATCCCGGCGACCGGCACGAGCGACGAGCGGGCACGGACGGCCGCTTCGAGCAAGTCCAGGCGCGCGGGCTGGTCGGCTGGGGTGACGGCGGCCGTGGGATCGATCATTCCGCTCCGGGCCCACGCGGGCCTCCAGGTATTAGTCCAGGGGCGACGGTGGGGACCCGCGAGCCTCCGCCGCTCGACGGAAGTACCGACACCGGAATGCCGGTCGCGTCGCGTCGAGCGACCACCCCGGGACGGACACGAAGGTCCGTGCCCCCGGGCCGGACACGCGGGTCCGTGCCCCCGGGCCGGACAAGAAGGTCCGGCGCGACCGGGTAACGAAGCGCCCGAAGCGACCGGTCCGGAACAGGGTCCCCTTGATGCGATCTCGGTTTCCTCGTCCCCTGACGGCCCCTTCGGGCAAGACCGACTCTACGGGGGCGGTCATCCAGCGGCAACGAGGTTATCCACCAATTCAGGCGACCGCCCGCGATTCGTGTCCACGAAATTCCCAGGCGATGTGGACGGGCGGTGGATAACCGCGCGCGGCCCGCGCGGCCGGGGCGCTGAGGCGCGCGCGGCCCACGCGCCTCAGCCGCCGACGGCGAACATCTCGATCCGCGGAAGCCTGCTGGTCGCGCTGGTTCGGAGCTCCGAGTAGCGGTCCGTTCGAGCGGCCCACACCGCCTCGAGGGCGCCTCGCAGGTCGTCGTCGGATGCCCCGCTTCGAAGCGGGCCACGGAGGTCGGTGCCATGGGCACTGAAGAGGCAGGTGTAGAGCTTGCCTTCGGCCGACAGGCGAGCTCGCGTGCAATCGCCGCAGAACGGCTGCGTCACCGAGGCGATGACGCCGATCTCGCCGGACCCATCGCGATACGCCCAGCGGCCGGCGACCTCGCCGCGATAACCGGCGGGGGCCGGTTCGAGCGGCATCGAGGCATCGATCAGGGCCACGATCTCGGCCGCCGACACGACGTCATCCAGGCGCCAGCCGTTGGTGGTCCCCACGTCCATGAACTCGATGAACCGCAGGATCAGCCCCTCGTCCCGCGCCCATCGAGCCATCGGGACGATGCTGTCCTCGTTCTCGCCACGCTTGACCACCATGTTGATCTTGATCGGCTCGAGCCCCTCCGCTCGGGCCGCATCGATTCCGTCGAGCACGCGCGCAACGGGAAAGTCGACGCCGTTCATCCGTCGGAACGTGGCGTCGTCGAGGGAGTCCAGCGAGATCGTGATGCGCTGCAGACCCGCTTCAGCGAGGGCGGCGGCGAGGGGCCGGAGCGCGGATCCGTTCGTCGTCAGGGTGAGGTCCACCGGCTCGCCCTCAGGGGTCCGCAGCTCTGCCAGCATGCCGATCAGGTCCGGCAGAGCGCGCCGGACGAGCGGCTCGCCACCCGTGATCCGAAGCTTGTGGACCCCCAGCCCGACCGCCAGGCCCGCTAGGCGGCGAATCTCCTCGTAGGTCAGGACTTCCGTGTGCGGCAGGAACGCAAAGTCCCGGCCGAAGACCTCCGCTGGCATGCAGTAGGTGCAGCGGAAGTTGCACCGGTCGGTAACCGAAATCCGGAGATCGCGGAGCGCGCGGCCACGCGTGTCGAGCAGGCCGGGACGGCCATCGAAGGTCGTGGCTGGAACGGCTGGGGCCCGGGTCGTCTCGTCCTGCACGGGGCGATCGTACGACGGGAGGTCGATATGCGAGTTCGGGCGGTTCCCACCTCGAGCGGCGACTAGTACGACAGGATCAACCGACCGGTACGACCGGCCGAC
>JBDSJV010000121.1:0-6572 GCA_039917225.1 Candidatus Limnocylindrales bacterium | reverse complement strand
TCGTCGGTGGCGACCACGCCACGAGGCTCGATCACCGACCGCAAGCCGGCGAGGATCCCGGCCTCCCAGTCGATCAGGGTGCCGTAGCAATCGAAGGTGATGACGTCGAAGGCGTTGAAATCGAGGGAGGCCATTCGGCTGATCATGCCATGTCGCCAGGCTTCGCCAAGCGCCCGTTGTTCGTCAATCCGTCCACCCGACGGCTGTGCGCCATGTAACCAGAAGGCGCCCGGATCCTGCGCTCAGCTAACGACCGTTATCTCGCCCTTCATGCCGGCTTCATAGTGACCAGGGGCGTGACACGCGAACGCGTAGGGCCCTGATCCGTCGAAGGTGTACGCAAAGGAGCCGCGCGGCTGGTGGTTCGTTCGTCGTTCATCGGTATCTCCTCAATAGTCGATCGATGAGGCTTCGTGCCGCACCTTGATCACTCCCGACATCGAGTGCGCCGGTCAGGTCTGCCTGGTAGCCGGCCGCGACGATCGCGGCGGCGAGTGCCGTATCCGATACGAGCGCTGGCTCGCGAACGAGCGTGACGGTCTCGTGAACCAGATCAACTCGAATCCGGGCCACGCCGTCCAGCTTCCGCAGCGCTCTCGTGATTCGGTTGACGCACGAGCCGCAGGTCATGCCCGTCACGGGGAAGCGGATCGTCTGCGTTGTCGGCGTTGGGGCGTTCACATCGACACCAGCAGGCCGAAGCTCATGGCGATGACCGCGAGCGCCAGTCCGGCCTTGATCCACGGCGAATTGCTTCGATTCCAACGGCCGAGTTGTCCGAGGACGCGCCGGTTGCTGACGGTGAGCAGCAGAGCGAGCAGCGGGATGATGAAGGCAATGTTGTAGAGGGCGAGGAGGGCGAGCCCCGTCAGCCCGCCACCGGATGCGTGGAGCACCGCCACGATGTCGAGATAGATCGCACCTGAGCACGGAACCGTACAGATCCCGACCAGGACGCCGGCGATCAGCATGCCGCCGAGACCCCCTCGTTCCATGGCCTTCTGCATCCGGCCATGGGTCCCGCCGGGAGCCATCATCGACGGCCCGACGCCCGGGAGGAAGACGTCCTTGAGCATCCAGAGGGCCATCACGAGGGCGACAATCGACGCAACCCGCGTGACGAGGTGGTCGCGTCCGAGCCAGCCAAGGAAGGAGAAGAGGCCGAGGCCGATGATGAAGTATGTGACCCAGACTGCCCCGACGTAGACGGAGCCGGCACCGAGGAGTCGCCGCCGAGCTTCGAGGGTCGGTGTCCCGTCGGACGTCACCGCGTTGACGAGCGTGAGGGTGTACGTCCCGAACAGGACCAGGAGTGCGAAGGCGCACGGGTTGAAGCCGTCCGCGACGCCGGCGATGAGGACCGTCGGGACCGTCAGATCGCCGAAGGCGGCCGTGTGAAATGGCACGGCCGCGACATACCCGGCAGCCACGGTGCCGACGGCGACCAGTGCGGCCAGGAGGACGAGCGCGGGGCGTGGCAGCCCAAGGATTGTCGGGGACGTCGGGACGATCCCGGGAGCCTCGGGGCTCATGCCGCGGGATCGATGACGATCCTGCCGTGCATGGTGGGGCTGTCCTTGCCGCCGCAGCAGGTATCGCAGTAGACGTCATACGTGCCGGGCTTGTCCGGGACCTGCCATGTCACGAGTCGGCGACTCTCGGCTGACAGCGTCTCGTACAGGCCGAGTTCCGGCGCGATCATGGTGTGGACGCCACCCTCGAGGTGCATGGACGCGTCCTGGGTCCACCAGTCGAATGTCGCCGTTGAGCCAGCGGTGACCCGGATCTCGGACGGGGTGAACCCGGCCATCGAGCTCTGGACATCGATGGCCCCGCCCGCGGCCGCCGGGCGGTTGAAGAAGTCGCCAAAGGCGAGAAGTGCCCCAAGGGCGAGGACGCCGACAACGATCACGCCAAACACCGCGGCGCGGAGTTTGCTCTCTGTTGCCTGGCGTTGGCGCCCGTCGGGGTGGGCGGCTGCGCGGGTCGACATGCGATCTCCTCCGGTTGCCGTCAGGACTCGAGCAGGTGTCGAGCCCGCTCATACTCGTCAGGGGAGAGCTCACCTTTGGCGAAGCGGCGCCGCAGGGTTTCGAGAGCCGTCTCGGGTTCAGAAGCGCGTGGCTCGCGAACCAGGAGCCAGACGACCACCACGATCGCGATCGCCCAGACGGCCATCCATAGCCAACCTTCCAGACCCATCGTCCAGCCGTACATCATCACCGGCTCCTCGCGTCCTTTCGGGAGAACTGATCTCCCTGCAAGGAGCATCGACGCCAGACCTCAGGCCTGGATTGAGGGCTCGGCAAGCCTTCGTCAAGATCTGGTCAAGCGGCGCACGTCAGGCCGGCGGCAACTCGAGAAAGAACGTACTTCCCTGGCCAGGCCCAGCGCTCTCAGCCCAGGCTCGTCCACCCATCGCCTCAGCGAGCGCTCGGACAATTGCCAGTCCGATCCCGGAACCGCCCTCGGTCCGGCGCCGCGCTGGATCGACCCTGTAGAAGCGCTCGAACACGGCCTCGAGCTGGGTGGGCGCGAGCCCGGGCCCCACATCGCTCACCGACAGCCTGACCCGGTCCGTCCTGACGCTGGTCGCCACGCGAATGGTTGTGCCAGCTGGTGCGTAGCGAACCGCGTTCGAGAGGTAGTTGGAAAGAACCTGGGCAACCCGATCGCGGTCGGCCGTCGCAACCGCTCGCCCAGGGGAAGACTCGATCTTGACCCCCCGAGTAGCCGCTTGCGGACCGAATCGCTCAGCGACCTCCGACGCCACCGCCGCAATGTCAACCGTGTCGACACGGAGTGGAAGCTGGCGTGCTTCGGCACGCCAGAGCTCTGACAGGTCCGTGACAAGACGAGTCATTCGCCCGGTCTCGGAGCGCAGGAGTTTCCACGTTTCGTCACCCGGCTCGATTACGCCATCCTCGAGCCCTTCCAGGTACCCATCGAGCGTGGTCAATGGCGTCCGCAATTCGTGTGCGACGTCACCGACCAGCTGCAGCCGGCGGCGCTCAAGGGTCTCAAGGGAGCCTGCCATCTCGTTGAACGAGGTCGCCAGCTCGCCGAGCTCGCCGGGCTCATCGTCGGTGACGCGCTCGGCGTAATGACCCCCCGCGATCCGCCGAGCAGCCCGGGCCAGGGTACTGATCGGGCGGACGATCCGCGCGGCGACCGCGAGCCCCACGACCGTAGCGGTCGCGACGGCGATCACGGTTGCGGCCCCGATCGCCTGACGCATCGCATCCTCGAAGGCGCGCTGCGTCGCCGCGCCCATCGTCTGACCCATCGGGTCGCCGGGCAGGTGCCCCATCGCCTCGGCGAAGTAGGCGGGGCCGACGAGAAGGACCGCAACGGCGACTGTTCCGAGTGCAACAGCAACCACCACGAGGAACGCGACGAGAAGACGTGCTCGCAGTGAACGCATCAGTCCGTCGCGCGGAGGCGGTAGCCGACGCCTCGGACTGTTTCGACGAACCGCGGCCTCGCCGGATCATCGCCGAGCTTGCGTCGAAGGTTCGCGACGTGGACATCGACCAGGTGGTCGTCCGCCACGAACTCGGGGCCCCAGACGGTGTCGAGGATCGACTGGCGGCCGATGACGACTCCCGCATCTCGGGCGAGTGCCGCAAGGAGGTTGAATTCGAGCGCGGTGAGCTCGATCGGCATGCCGTCGACCGTCACCGTATGGCGGGCAACGTCAATGTCGAGCCCTGGTGACGTCGCGCGCGTGGTGTCGCGGTCGGGCCGCGGCCGCCGCAGCAGCGCCTTGACCCTCGCCACGAGCTCGCGCGGCGAGAACGGCTTGACGAGGTAGTCGTCCGCGCCGACCGTGAGCCCTACGATCCGGTCGATCTCCTCGCCACGAGCGGTCAGCATGAGGACGTACGCATCAGAAAACGTCCGGATCCGCCGACAGGCCTCGACGCCATCGATCCCCGGGAGCATGACGTCGAGGATCACGACATCTGGCGATGACGTTCGTACGGCCTCAACCGCGGCAAGCCCGTCCGACTCGGAGGTCACCACGTACCCCTCGCGCCGGAGATAGCCGCTGATCAGTTCGACGATCGGCGGCTCATCGTCGACGACGAGGATCCGGGTTTGTTCGCGGGTCATCGCAGTAGTGTGCCCGGATCAGGCCGGCAGGAGTGCCGGATCGGCCCGCGACACCGGCTCGGCGCGAAGCCGCACCCGGCGCAGGAGCTGCGCATTGGCGGCCACGATCACCGTCGAGGCGCTCATGGCGATAGCACCGACCGCCATCGGCAGGTCGAGTCCCCACGGCACGAGGATTCCGGCCGCAACCGGGATCGCAACGAGGTTATAGCCCGTCGCCCAGACGAGGTTCTGGACCATCTTGCGGTAGGTGGCCCGCGACAGCTCGATCGCGCCGACGACGTCACGCGGATCGCTTCGCACGAGGACGATGCCGGCCGACTCGATCGCGACATCAGTTCCGGCGCCGATCGCGATTCCGACATCGGCGGTGGCGAGTGCGGGCGCGTCGTTCACGCCGTCGCCGACCATGGCGACCTTTCGGCCGCCGGCCTGGAAGCGCCTGACCGCGTCTGCCTTGTCCGCCGGCAGGACCTGGGCGGCGACTTCGTCGATCCCGAGCCGGCGGGCCACCGAGTCGGCGACGGCCTGGGCGTCCCCGGTGATCATCGCGACCTTGAGGCCCAGCGCGTGAAGGCGCTCGACGGCCTCCTTCGACTCCGGCCGGATCTCGTCTTCGACCGCGAGCGCGCCGATGATGCGGCCATCAGCGACTACGTGGAGCACCGTCCGACCCTCCAGCGCCCATACCTCGGTCGCGGGGTCGGCCTCGAGGCCGAGATCGGCCAGCAGGCGAGGCCCACCGACGGCGATGGCGCGACCGTCGACCGTCGCGCGAGCACCGCGGCCGGCGAGGGATTCGAATTCCGTCGCCGTTTCCGCAGCGATCCCGCGAGCTTGTGCCCCCGCCACGATCGCCCGAGCGAGGGGATGCTCGGAGTCGGCCTCGACCGATGCGGCCAATCGCAATATTTCCTTCTCGTCGATCCCGCTGACCGCCGCCAGGACCGGCTGGCCCTTCGTCAGGGTGCCGGTCTTGTCGAAGATCACGACGTCGAGCTCGCGGGCCCGCTCGAGCGCGATCCGGTTCTTGATGAGCAGGCCGTTCCGGGCGCCGAGCGAGGTGCTGATGGCGATCACCAGCGGGATCGCCAGGCCGAGCGCATGCGGACAGGCGATGACGAGCACGGTCGCCAGGCGCGTGAGCGCGCCGGCCTCGTCGCCGTTGAGCCACCAGAAGCTGAAGGTGATGGCGCCGGCGGCGAGTGCGACGTAGAAGAGGATCGCGGCGGCGCGGTCGGCCAGGGCCTGGGCTCGCGACGCCGACGCCTGAGCGTCGGCCACCATTCTCATGATCCCCGACAACGCGGTCTCGTCGCCGACCGCGCTCACCCGGACGCGCAGGCTGCCGCCTGCCACCACCGTGCCTGCGACAACTCGCGCGCCCGGCTCCTTGGTCACCGCCTGCGATTCGCCTGTGACCATCGACTCGTCGACGTCGGCCGAGCCCTCGGCCACCTCGCCATCGGCGGGCACGCGGCCGCCGGGGCGGACCAGGACGATGTCGCCAACCACGAGCGCCGAGAGGGGGACGGACTCCGTGCCGGCATCGGTCACCAGCTCGGCAGTATCGGGCAGGAGTTCGGCCAGAGCGGCCAGCGCACCCCGCGCCTGCGCGATCGAGCGCATCTCGAGCCAGTGCCCCAGCAGCATGATGGTGATGAGCGAGGACAGTTCCCACCAGATCTCGACGTCGAACAACCGCAGCGTGCCGGCCCAGCTCGTCATGAAGGCGACGACGATCGCCAGGCTGATGAGCGTCATCATCGCGGGCTGTCGCTCTGCGAGCTCGCCGCGAGCCCCCCGGAGGAAGACGAGGCCGCCCCACAGGAAGATGATCGTGCCCAGGATCGGCGGGATGAGCGCCGAGCCCTCGAATGACGGGGCGGTGTAGCCGAACCACTGCTGAGGGTCGCCGCTCCAGATCACGACGGGGACCGTGAGAGCCAGGCTCAGCCAGAACTTGTCGCGGAACATCGCGACCGAATGGCCTTCATGGCGGTCGTGGCCGCTAGCGTTGCCGTGCCCACTGTGCCCGCCGGTGTGACTGTCGGAAGGATCGGCGTGCGCCATCGAGCCATGCATGGGGTGGGTCATCCCGTCGTGGTCGTTCATACTCCCTGGGAGTATCTCACTTCGTCGCAAACGCGTCCGCAAAGCCTGCGGTCAGACCGCAGGCTTTGCGGGACACGCCCGTCGATCAGGGGCGGCTGGTCAGGACACGACCTCGATCGCGCTCTGCATGCCGGCTTCCAGGTGACCCGCGATGTGGCAGGCCATGAACTGCTCGCCGGCCTCGTCGAAGGTCCACGCGAGTTCGGCGGTCTCGCCGGGCCCCACTTCGAGTTCGTTCGGTTCCGCCATTGGCATGCCAGGTGCCATTGTCTCCATCGCGTGAGTATCCATGCCCGCGGCCATGTCCAGGGCGTGGTGCTCCTGTTCCGCGGCGTCTCCCA
>JBDSJV010000120.1:0-2782 GCA_039917225.1 Candidatus Limnocylindrales bacterium | reverse complement strand
GTCCGGACGCCTCCGCCCACCGTGAGCGGGATGAACGCCCGTCGGGCGGTGCGCTCGACGATGTCGAGCAGCGTGGACCGACCCTCTGGGGCAGCCGAGATGTCGAGGAACACGAGTTCGTCGGCACCCTCGTCGGCGTATCGAGCGGCCAGCTCGGGAGGATCGCCCTCGTCGACGAGATCAACGAACCGGGTGCCCTTGACGACGCGGCCGTTGGCCACATCGAGGCAGGGAATGATCCGACAACGCAGCATCGTCAGTCGCCTCCAGCGGTGCCGCCGGCACCAACCGGGCTGCGTTCGGCGCCCGCGCCCGCTGCCAGTGCCGTGGCCCAGCGGGTGAAGTTCCCGAGCAGGCGCAGGCCGGCGCCCCCGCTCCGCTCCGGGTGGAACTGGACCCCGAGCACGTTTCCGTGATCGATCGCCGATACGAAAGACGATCCATGGGTCGTCTCCGCGAGCGTCACCGACTCGGCGCCCGCGCCCTCCGGCCGACCGGCGTAGGAATGGACGAAGTAGAGGTCCTCGCCGTCATCGATGCCGGTGAAGAGCGTGTGCTCGTGACGCCGCTCCACCTGGTTCCAGCCGATATGGGGAAGCGTCGGGGCGTCGGCCAGGATCACCGTTCTCCCCGGGATGACCCCGAACGTCGAGGCGCCGTCCTCGTCGCTACCGTCGAACAGAAGTTGGAGGCCGAGACAGATGCCGAGATAGGGCCGACCCAGGGCAATCCAGCGAAGGAGCGGATCAACGAGTCCGGCCCTCGCGAGGCGGTCCATTGCGGGAGCCGCCGCACCGACACCCGGCACGATGACCGCGTCCGCCCGGTCGAGATCGCCGGCACTCGTGGCAACGTGGACTTCGGCCCCGACGAAGGTCAGTGCCTGGTCGATGCTCACGAGGTTTCCGGCACCGTAGTCGACGACCGCCACCCGCAGGGTCCGGTCGCGGCGGCTCGTCGTCACGACATCGAGCCCTTGGTCGAAGCGACGCCGATCCGTCGCGGATCCGCTTCCGACGCCATCCGCAGGGCACGGGCCAGCGCCTTGAAGGCCGCTTCCGCGAGGTGGTGGTCATTGCGCCCGCTGCCGCTCACATGGAGCGTGGCACCCGCTGCCCTCGCGAAGGCCTCGAGCGCGTGCTCGATCAGCTGCGTCGACAGCATCCCCATGCGTTCGCCTCGGAACGGGAGATCGATCACGGCGTATGGGCGACCCCCGAGGTCAATGGCCGCTGAAGCGATGGCCTCGTCCATCGGGACGACCGCATCGCCGAATCGCCGGATGCCGGCGCGATCGCCCAGTGCGCGAGCCAGCGCGGCGCCCAGGACCAGCGCGACGTCCTCAACGGTGTGATGGTCGTCCACGTCGAGATCGCCCGTCGCCTCGATCTCCAGGTCGATCAGCGAGTGGTGGCCGAGCGACGTCAGCAGGTGGTCATAGAATCCGACCCCGGTGCTGACCGAGGTCGCGCCTGTCCCGTCAAGGCTCACCTTGACGCTGACGCTCGTCTCTCGAGTGTTGCGCCGTACGGCGGCGACGCGGTCACCCTCCTCGATCCACTCGAGCGCGCCAGGCGGTGTGGTCATGATTCGGCCTCCAGTTGGATGTGGCGGGCGGCCTCGATCAGCCGATCGTTCTCCGGGACGCTGCGGATCGTGATCCGCAGGCAGTGGGCGAGGGGATGGGCCGCCCCGAAGGTCCGCGGAACCAGGCCCTGCCGCAGCAGAGACTCGGCCACGCTGGCGGCGCGTTCGCGGCTGGCGAAGTCGACCAGGACGAAGTTGGTGACCGAGGGAAACACCGACCAGCCAGCAGCTCCCAGTTCGTCCGTCATGCGCGCGCGCTCTCGCTCGACGCGCTCGAGGTTGGCGGTCAGGACGCCGTCGTCAAGGAGCGCCTCGGTGACGATGTGGACCGACGGCACGGCGACGGAACCGGGCGGCCGGTAGGGGGCCAGCCGTTCGATCAGCTCGCGCTTCGCGAGGCCGAACCCGACGCGAAGACCAGCCAGCGCGTACGCCTTGCTGGCGGTGCGGATGACGATCAGGCGCGGGTAGCGATCGCGGAGCCCGACGAGCGAGCGACCGACGAATTCCGCATAGGCCTCGTCGAGGACCACCACCGGCGGGTCCGTGGAGGTGGCCCGAGCGTCCTCGAGCAACTCGCCCAGGAGCGCCTCCACCGCACCGGCTGGTTCGGCCAGGCCGGTCGGGTTGTTCGGGCTGCACAGCCAGACGACGTCAGCTCCAAGCGCTGCGGCCCGGACGGCGGGCAGATCGCTCGCGAAGTCCGCGTCTGGTCCCAGCCGGGGCACGGAACGGACGGACGCTCCGCGCTGCTCGGTATCGACGCGATACATCGCATAGGACGGCGTCGGAATCACGGCTGATCCGCCGGCTGGAATGAAGGCCTTTGAGACGAGGTCGAGGATCTCGTCCGCACCGGCTCCCACGATCACTTCCTCCGGACTGACGCCGTAGCGAGCCGCCGCGGCGGCCGCGAGCCTCCGGTAGTCCGATGGCGGGTACTCGCTGATCGATCGGTCGAAGGTGTTCGCGGCCATGAGTCGGACCGCCAGCTCCGGTGGGGCAGGGGAGGTGTTCAGATCGAAGCGGGCGACCTGGGACATGGGAATGCCATAGCGGAGCGAGACTTCTTCGTCGGTCGCCTCCCAGGCGTAGGCCGCCGGCGCGGTCGGCGAATTGAAGGTCACGGGTGTCGGGCTCATCGCTTTCCACCGCCCGAGAACCGGACCTCGACGGCGTCCCGATGAGCGAACAG
>JBDSJV010000119.1:0-3377 GCA_039917225.1 Candidatus Limnocylindrales bacterium | reverse complement strand
CGGGCGATCTCCTGCTGCTCATGCTGGTAGCCGCGCTTCCGCAGCAGATCCAGCTGCGGATCGGTGTGGAACGGCTTCTCGATCTCGCCGCTGGCGCGCGCCGACTCGAGGGTGACCAGGTGGTCGCACTCGAGGAATCCGACGAGATCGGTGGCAGAGACGACGAGCGTCCCGTCTTCATGGCGCTGCACAGGCGACCACTCTAGACGGACGACGTGTCAGGTTGTCTGTCGCTCGGTCGGATCAGGCGTCGAACAGGGCGCGGACCGCAGCTTCGAACACCTCGGTGTGTCGGTCGACGTCGACCTCGGTCGTTGCCGGCGACATGAGGGCCATGTTGTGGAATGGGGTCATGAGGATCCCGCGGTTCATCGCCCATAGGTGGAGGAATCGCTCCAGTTCGAAGTCCCCGTGATCCCACTGCTCGCGGCCGTTGCGCGGAGGCGTGGCCATGAAGTGGTACTCCGCTCGCGCCCCGAGTCGCGTCACGTGCCAGGGGACATCGTGCCGGGCGAGGACGTCGTTGACTCCCGCCGCCCAGCGCTCGGCCAGCGGGATCATTCGCTCGAACGCCTCATCGGTCAGGACCTCGCCGAGCGTCGCCCGGATCGCGGCCAGGGACAGGGCGTAGCCGGCCAGGGTGCCGCCGATCCCGCCGGCATCGGAGTCCTCGTAGGGGACCATCGCGCTGACCTGCCGGGCAACCGCATCGGTCATGCCGTAGGTCGCGGCGGGAATACCGCCGCCGATCGTCTTTCCGATGACCAGCATGTCCGGCTCGTAGCCGCCGAGGGCCGTGACGCCGCCCGGGCCGGCACAGATCGTGTGCGTCTCGTCGTGGATGAGAATCGTGCCGTGTCGCCTGGTGATCTCGCGGACGCCCTCGAGGTAGCCCGGCTCCGGCAGCACGATCCCGACGTTCGTCAGGGCCGGCTCGATGAGGAGGGCCGCCACTTGCCGGTCGGCGAGCGCCAGCTCGAGCGCCTCGAGATCGTTGAATGGGACGACCCGCGTCGTGAGCGCTGGGTCCACCGGCGGGCCGATGTTTCCTCGCCGAGGAATGACGGTGCCGTCGTCGGCCAGTGACGCAAAGGTCTCGTCGACGGTCCCGTGGTAGTTGCGGTCGTGGACAGCCACCAATGGCCGACCGGTGATGAGCCGCGCCAGGCGCAGCGAGAACCGGTTCGCGTCGGTTGCGGTGAGTGTGAATTGCCAGAACGGCAGCCCGAATCGCCGGCTGAGCTCCTCGCCAGCCCAGATGGCATCCTCGGTCGGGAGCATGTGCGTGATGCCCCGACGAAGCTGGCGCTCGACGGCGGCGATCGTCGGGCCCGGGCCATGGCCGGCCATCGCGCCGGTGTCACCGAGGCAGAAATCGATGTAGTCGTGACCGTCGACGTCGGTGAAATGGGCACCCGAGGCGACGTCGACGTAGAGCGGGAACGCGCCGGCCCACTTGATCATCCAGTTCATCGGGACGCCGTCCAGGAGGGACTGCTGGGCTCGTTCGTGGAGGGCCTGCGCTCGCGGATGGCGGGCGACGAAGTCAGCGCGCTCGAGCGCCATCAGGCTGGCCAGGCGACCTCGATCAAGGTGCTTCACGTTGGGCTCACTGCTGCGGCTGTTGTCCTCCGATGATCGTCGATCAGGGGACTTCGCGGGCAGTGATCTGGATTTGCGCCGGCCGGGCCGGCATTGACCGGTCGCGCCTCAGTCGAGGCGGCGGCCGAACCCGCAGACCGGGCAGATCGCCATGTGGCGGTCCGCGTCGATCTCGAGGAAGCTCGGGCAGCCATTCGTGCTGCAGAAGAGCCGGCTTGAGGCACTGACGCGCCGGCGCAGGCGGCGCATCGAGGCTGACCGCCCGACGGTGGTGGTATGGAGTGATCGTGAAAGCATGTGCTCGTAGTTCCTTTTGGCCGTCGTTCCTGGGCGTGATGGGCCCGGCGACTTCAGCCACGATGTGCAGCGAACCGCGTTGTGATGCAGTCCGGTGCGATGAGAGATCCGGTCGGTGATCGCGGGAGCGAGTCGATCTGGTCTTATGACTCTGTCGATGCTCTGACCTGCGGCCGTCAATTCGGATCCGTTTGACGCTGCCAGTATGTGTGGCGACGGCGGATCTGTCCACCGTACCTTCGGCCGGTGCCCGCGGCGGCACCGGGTTACGGTCTCGCAATCGAGCCTTCATCGAGGATTGGTTGCACATCTGCCACACTCTTGGCAGATTCCGTCCCGCACGTCCGAGCGTGCCATTCCGTCGATGAAGTTCTGGCTAGAGGAGAACGTGGCGAGCATGACGACTGATCAGCGTTCCGGCCTATCGGCCTCGGAGCCGCGCCCAAGGCGGCGTGGAAACTACCCTGGTATCCGCCGCGCAGTAACGGCGCTTGCCGCAGCTGCGATGGGCCTGTCGACACTGGCACCGGCGGCGATGGCGGCGGAGGCGCTGACGATCACCACGCCATACCCCGCCGTCGTGGTTGCTCCGGGCTCACACGTGACCTTCAACGTCTCGATCAGCACCTCAACTGCCACGCGAGTGGCGCTCTCCGTGTCCGGAGCGCCCGACGCCTGGAACCCGTCGATCCACGGTGGTGGCTTCGTGATCGACGCCATCGAGACCGACGGCACCGATCCGGGGATCGTCCGTGTCGACCTCGACGTCCCGGCCACCGCGACGGGAACGACCGTCATCACGCTGACGGGCATCTCCGCGACCGCCCGGGCGGACCTGGTGCTCGAGGTCCGGGTCGAGGCCAACGCCACGGGAGACGTGACCCTCAAGACGGACTTTCCGAGCCTGAAGGGCCCCTCGACACAGACGTTCAACTTCAATCTGACGCTCGCCAACGGGACACCCGAGGACCTGACCTTTTCCGTCAACGCGCAGGGGCCGATCGGCTGGACGGTTCAAGCCAACCTGACCGGCCAATCGCAGGCCGCCAGCGCGGTCGTCAAGGCCGGCTCAACGTCCGGTGTGACCGTTTCGGCAATTCCGCCGATCGGCGTGGCTGCGGGTCCGTATGACTTCCAGGTCGTGGCGGTCGCCGGCGAGCGCACCATCCCGGGCACGCTCAGTGTCGACGTCACAGGAACCTATACGCTGTCCATGGACACCGCGGACGGGCGCCTCAACGGGCACGGCCCGGCCGGCAGCGCAAGTCCGCTGAGCATCGTCCTGACGAACACCGGCACGGCCGAGATCACCAACGTCAAGCTGACCGGATCCGCACCGAGCAAGTGGGACGTCTCCTTCGATGAGGCGACCATCGCCTCGATCCCGGCCGGCCAGTCGGTGACCGTTAACGCCCAGATCAACCCATCCGGTGATGCGATCGCGGGCGACTACAACCTGACGATCTCGGCCAGCGGTG
>JBDSJV010000118.1:0-4236 GCA_039917225.1 Candidatus Limnocylindrales bacterium | reverse complement strand
TGCCGCTGAGTCTGCGCGACCGTCTGGAGGACTGGCGAGCTGCCACCGTCCGTCACGGCGGGGCCACGATCCTGATCACGGATCTGGAGCGAATCCACCAGACCTGATCAGCCGCGGCTTCGGGGCCTCGTACGGGCGGCGATTCGTTCGATCGTTCCGGTCCAGCCGGGATCGAATGGACGACCCGGAGCATCCAGGTCCATCACGACCGGAGCGTGATCCGACGGCGTCGGGGGCCCCTTGCGTGCCTCGCGGTCGACCTCGGCCCAGATGACGCGGTCGGCCACCTGTCTCGTCGCGTACAGGAGATCGATCCGCATCCCCTCGTTCCGATGGAACATGCCGGCCCGGTAGTCCCACCAGGAGAAGCGACCGAGGGCCGGCTGGACAGTCCGGTAGGCATCGACGAGGCCCCACTCCCGAAGCCTTGCCAGGGCCGCGCGTTCTGCCTCGGAGACGTGCGTTCCACCATGGGCTGCCACGGCATCCCAGACGTCGTCGTCGGATGGGGTCACGTTGTAGTCGCCTCCCAGCACGAGCGGCTCGGCGGGGGAGCGGGTCTCGGTGAGCCAGCGCGACAGCCGCTCAAACCAGCGGAGCTTGCCCTCGTAGAAGGGCGATCCCACGATCCGACCGTTCGGGGCATACAGGGAGGCGACCCGGACTCCGCCGCAGACCGCGGACACCATTCGCGCCTCATCGAACGGATCGAAGTCGTCCTCGGCCGTGGCGAGGGTCGCGCCGGAGCTGCTGTCCCGGACGGGACCGTCGCCGAAGTTGGTGATGACGTCCTCGGCGCCGACCCGGGTGGCGATGGCCACCCCGTTCCAGCGTCCCTCGCCGTGATGGACCAGGTCGTAGCCCAGCATCTTGAAGGGCATGACCGGGGCATCGGCGTCCGAGAGCTTCGTCTCCTGGAGGAGGAGGACGTCCGGCTCCGCGCGCTCGAGCCAGTTCTGGACGGCGTCCATCCGGGCTTTCAGCGAATTGACGTTCCAGGTTGCGATCCGCATCCCGCGCGGGCCCTAGTACCGTCGGCCGCGCTGCCGGGCGAGGTCGAACGTGGCCGTGTCCGCGACGGCCATCACGGCCATCGTTCCCGCCTGGACCGGGTCGCTGACGACGAGATCGGCGACCCCGGCGGTCGAACCGACCATGTTGAGACAGATGATCGGGATGCCCTGCTCGCGGAGCTCGCGGGCCGCGTTGGTGATGTCGCCGCCCATGATCGCGCCGGCCAGGACGAGGAGCCGGGCGCGCGGCAGATCGGCCACCGCCCGGACCGCCGCCGCGATCTCCTTCTCACCGACGAGGGCGATGGTGTCCACCGAGATCCGTTCGCCGCGGAGGTTGTGCCGGTCGGCTTCGCTGACGGCCCCGAGCGCGACCTGTGCGACTTGCGCGCCACCACCAATGACGATGACCCGCTTGCCGAAGATCCGGTCGAGCGACCGCGTCAGGCGATGCGCACGGACGCCGGGAGTTCCGTGAAGCACCCGGACCAGGCGCTCCTCGTCGAGGCCCTCGATCTCGATCTCGATCTCGACCGCACCTTCCGGCGCGGCGTCGGGCTCATCGAGGCGACGGACGGTCGACAGCGTCCTCAGGACCCCGCCGGCCGCCCCAAGGCGCTCGATGAGGGCGGGAATCACCATGCTCGGGTCGTCCAGGATCGCACGCGCCGCGACGGTGGCGGGGAGGTTGGGGCGTCGGGTCATGCGGCAATCGGCTCGCGAGCCGTCAGCGATTCCGGAGGTCGGAAACGCTCATCTGGTGCGGATCCGCGCCGCCCGAGGCATCGTGCTCCTCGAATGCCAGGTCGAGCGCCTTGAACGCCTCGCGGGTGGCCGCCGGATCCGACGTCGTGAGCATCAGCGCACCGTCAGTGTCCTCGGCCACGCCGACGATCCCGGTGATGTTGACCGATCGCTCTCCGAGGGCACCCGCCACCCGGGCGAGCGATCCTGGGCGATCGTCCAGCTGAACCGTGAACCAGACCGACAACGGACACCTCCTGTCCCGCTGATGGTAGCGGACCCGCTACGCTTCGCCCCGATGTCCCTGCCCGCTCTTGCCTACCGATTGATCGGCCGATTCTCGGTCTCGCGGGTCGACCGAACCCTCCATCCGTTCCTCTACCGGCTGACCGGCGGGCGGGGCGTCCTGGGTCATGTCCTTGGCTGCGAGATGCTGCTCCTGACGACGCGAGGGCGGCGAACGGGCAAGCCGCGCACGGTGGCGCTGTTTGCCTTCCCCGTCGTCGAACCCGCCAATTCGTGGGCTGTCATCGGGTCACGCGGGGGGAGCGGCGGCATCCCCAACTGGTATCGGAACCTCGTCGCCGTCCCGGACGCCGAGATCCAGATCCGCCGTCAGCGCCGGAGCGTTCGGACGCGCGAGATCTTCGATGACGCATACGAGGCGGTGTTCGAGCGAGCTGCCGGGGTCTATCCCGGATACCGCCTGTATCGAGCCGAGGCGTCGCATCACATCCCGATCGTGGTGCTGGAGCCCGCGGTCGGACAGGTCGCGGCCAGATGAGTCCCTCTGGCGGAGCGGCCTCGCGGCATGGGCCACCCGCGGCCGGTCCTCTGATCCAGGTCTTCGGCCGTGAGGATTCGTCCGACACCCGGGCCGCGCTCCGGTTCTTCAAGGAGCGCCGCTTGACGGTCCAGTTCATCGACCTGCGCCGCAAGCCGATCGCCGCAGGCGAGTTCCGCCGCTTCGTCGAGCGGCTCGGTCCCGCGGCGCTGGCGGATACGACCGGCCGCCACTGGGCGGATGCCGGACTCGGCTACCTGAAGCTGGACCCGGCCGAGTTGGCGGACCGCCTCCTCGCCGACCAGCGACTGCTCCGCCTGCCCCTCGTCTGGGTCGGCAATGCCGTCGCCGCGGGCCGGGACGAAGGAGCCTGGCGAGCGCTCTTGAGCGGCTAGCGTTGCGCGGGTGCCGACCCGCGCACGATGAGCACGGCTCCCAGCAGCAGAAACGCGGCCCCGATCACGATCCACTTCGGGTCGCCGATCATCAAGCTGTTTCCGGCCGTCAGGATGCCGAGGCCTTGCAGGATCCAGATCAGGCCCGCGAAACCGACGGCGATGCCGAGCGTCCGTCGGAGCGGTGAGCGCCGCCGGTTTGGTGGCGATCCGTCCGGAGGTCGCGGGTTGAGTGGGGAGTCGTCGGAACCGGGTTCGCGCCGCGGGTCGGTCTGGTCTCGTTGGTAGCTCATCGGGGTAGGATGCATCGTCTCGCCCGCGGGCGGGAAAAGCAGCAGGAGGTCCAGCACGTGGCGAACGGCGAGCACCCTGACGAACCCATCAGCGACCATCGACGCAGCGGCCGGCTGACATACGGCCCCCGCGCCGCGGGGCGCCTGCATTCCGCCGACCCGACGATGACCGAGGACCGCAAGCTGCTGGAGCCCCCGGCGCGTCCGTCGTTCCTGAACACGGATCCATGGCGAGCGCTGCGCATCCTGGCCGAATTCGTCGAGGGCTTTGATGCTCTGGCCACGCTCGGGCCCGCGATCACTGTCTTCGGTTCTGCTCGGGTCGGGCACGACTCGCCAATCTATGCCACGGCCCGCGAGATCGGGCGCCTGCTGGCCATCGAGGGCTATGCCGTGATCACCGGCGGCGGGCCCGGCGCGATGGAGGCGGCCAATCGTGGCTGCCAGGAGGGCGGCGGGATGTCCGTCGGCTGCAACATCGAACTGCCCCACGAGCAGAGCATCAACGCCTACGTCGATCTCGGCGTCGAGTTCCGGTACTTCTTCGCCCGCAAGACGATGTTCGTCAAGTACGCCGACGGCTTCGTGATCCTGCCAGGTGGATTCGGCACGATGGACGAACTGTTCGAGGCGCTGACACTCATCCAGACGGGCAAGATCCGGCACTTCCCGATCGTGCTCATCGGCACCGAGTTCTACGGTGGGCTGCTGGACTGGTTGCGGGGCCGCCTGGTTGCCGACGGAATGATCGGCCCGGGAGACGTCGATCTGATCGCAGTCACCGATGACCCGAACGAGGCAGTCGAGATCATTCGCCGTGGCGCACGCCCGCGCGGACAAGCGGGCGGCACCTCGGACTGATCCGACTCGCGCCTACCCGGGGACCGCGACCTCCAGCCGGCCATCGACGATCCGGACCGGGTAGTAGCGAAGACGTCGGACCCGGGTCAGCCGGCGTGCCTCGGCCTTCCTGCCCGGGACGTCTGGCTTGGCCTCCCGACCGCCGG
>JBDSJV010000117.1:0-3821 GCA_039917225.1 Candidatus Limnocylindrales bacterium | reverse complement strand
GAAGCCCGTTCCCATGCCCGTCTCGCGCTCGAGGCGCGGAAACAGCTCGGCGCTGTACTTGGCCAGCATGCTCATGTTGTAGGTGGCCCGCAGCTGGGTGGCGAGTCCCGCCGCGTGCCAGGTCGTCCCCGAGGTCAGCTGGTTGCGCTCGAGCAGGACGACCTCCTTCTGGCCACGCCGGACGAGGTGATAGGCCACGCTGGCACCGACGATGCCGCCCCCGATGACGACGACCTCGGCGCGGCCGGGAAGTGCAACGGTCATGGAGCGTCGCCCCTCCGTTGACGGACCTCGGACGCGACACGCGAGGCGGCACGGATGCCGACACGGACGCCCCTGGCCACGCCCGCGCCGACGCGGGCCGTTCCCCGCCTGACCGTTCCGGCCGCGCCACCTTGAAGGTCCGCGACGATCTCACGGGCGGCATTCATCCCGGGCGCTCCCATCACCCCACCGCCGGGATGGGCCCCGGAACCGCAGAGGTAGAGCTGCCGGACGGGGGTGCGGTAGTTCGCGTACCCAGCCACGGGGCGCCATGACAGCATCTGGTCGAGGGTCAGGTCGCCCTGCTGGATGCTGCCGCCGATGAGCCCGTACTCGTGCTCCATCTCGTACGGCCCGATGACCTCACGATGCTCGATCGAGCCCCGGAAGTTGGGGGCGAGGAGGGTGAGCTCGTCGATCACCCGGTCGGCAAACGCCTCCAACTCGACCCGGTGGTCCTCGGCCGCCCACGACCCGGGAACGTACTGGGAGAACAGGCTCACGACGTGCTTGCCCCCGGGGGCGATCGACCGATCGTAGACGGTCGGGATGACCATCTCGCTGTATGGCCGGGCCGACGGACGGCCCTCCTTGGCGTCGTCATAGGCACGCTCGAGGTAGGCCATCGAATGGCACAGCTCGATGCTCCCGGAATGCTGCGGCCCCACCGTCGTCCCCGGGAGCGCGGTGAAGTCCGGGAGCTCGCCGATACCGAGGTTGATCTTGACGGTCCCGCTCCGGCTCCGGATCCGCTCGATCGCTCCCACGAAGTCGCCCGGCAGGACAGACCGATCGAGGAGGCGGAGGAACGTGATCTGGGGATGGGCGCTCGACGCGATGATCGGGGCCCGGATCTCCTCGCCGGTTTCCAGCACGACACCGATCGCCGCCGGCCCGCCGGGACCGTCCTCGGTGAGCACCCGGGCAACCCGGGCATCCACACGGATCTCGGCCCCGTGCTCGCGGGCATTCGAGGCGATGGCCTCGCTGATGGCGCCCATACCCCCGCGCACCACGCCCCACGCGCCCAGGTGGCCGTTGATCTCGCCCATCCAGTGGTGGAGGAGCACGTACGCCGTCCCTGGCATATACGGTCCGCCGTACGCACCGATCGCGCCCTGCGAGCAGAGGGCCGTCTTCACATCGTCCGACTCGAACCAGTCGTCGAGAAGATCGGCCGTCGATTGGGTCATGAGCTTCACGAGCTCACCGACTCCCCTTGCCCCGAGCCCGGCGAAGCGGGCGGCAAAGCGGACCTGGTCGACGAGATCGCCGGGCTTCCGCGAGCCGACGGCCGGGGGTGTCGTCTCGAGGAGCGGCCGGATGAGCATCGCCATCCGTGACAGGAAGTCGTCGAACCGCGGATAGGCCAGCGCATCCCGCTCAGAGAACCGGCGGATCTCCGCGGCACTTTTCCCGGTGTCCGCCCAGATCATGATGTGTCGACCGTCGGGGAATGGGACGAAGTAGTCCGGGCTCATCTCCCAGACGTGATAGCCGTGCCGCTCGAGTTCGAGCTCGCGAACGATCCGCGGGAGGAGGAGGCTCGAGACGTAGGCCAAGGTGGAGATCCGGTACCCGGGCCACGGCTCCTGCGTCACGGATGCTCCACCGACGATCCCGCGTGCCTCCAGGACGAGCGGTCGGAGGCCGGCCCGCGCGAGGTAGGCCGCGCAGACGAGCCCGTTGTGCCCCCCGCCAACGATGATCGCGTCGTATCCAGTGGTGGCCATCGGGCAGCCCTCCGTACTTCGTCGCGCGTCGCGGCCCTGGCCGGGCAGCGCCCACCAGCGGGACGCTCCTGTCAGGGGCCTAGCCTAGGCCAATCAGTCGTCCCCGTGGTCCGCGTGCGCAGGGTAGACCGCCGCGATTCGGCCGGTCAGGCCGGGTCGAGGAAGCCCTCGAGTTGCTGGAGCGCCTCGGGGAGATCGGTCCGGCCCAGTCCGAGGCGGAAGTGGTCGTCGGCGAAACCAAACGCGGTCCCAGGCAGCAGCATGACGCCGGCATCCTCGACGAGTCGCGCGCAGAACCGCTCCGCCGATGACCCGGCGGGCCCGCCCGGGACCAGGGATGGAAAGCCGATGGAACCGCCGCGCGGCCGTACCCACGAGAACGCGTCGGAGCGACGCTCGAAGAAGTCGTCCAGAACGGCCAGGTTCGCGGCCACGATCCCTCGCGAGCGGGCCAGGACGATGTCGAGGGCCCGCAGCCCGATCAACGCCAGGATCTCGGACGGCGCGGATGCGCAGATCGTCGTGTAGTCCTTGAACGCGGCGACGCGGGCGAGGACGGCGCGATCGCGCGACGCGAGCCACCCGATCCGCAGCCCGGGCATCGCGAACGACTTCGACATGACGCCGAGGGAGATCACGTGGGCCCCCGCATCGATTCCCGCCGGCAGCCGATCCGCCTCGTCGAACTCGAGGTATCGGTAGACCTCGTCGACGAACAGGTAGGCGCCGGCCTCGGCGGCGATCGCCACAACCACATCGAAGGTCGCGCGGTCCGGGAGCATGCCGGTCGGGTTGTGGGGCGCGTTGATGACGATCAGGCGGGTCGCGGACGTCACTTGGCGGCGCAGGGCGTCCACGTCGATGGCCCAGCCGGCCTCCTCCCGAAGCTCGTGGAGCGTGACGTCCGCACCGCACGAGCGGGCCACCTCGTACAGGCTCTGGTAGCCGGGCCAGGTCACGATGGCGTGGTCGCCGGGCCCGAGCAGCACGTTGACGAGCGTGAAGATCCCCTCCCCGGCGCCGGACAGGACCAGGATGTCGTCGGCCTCGGCCGTTTCGTACAGCGCGGCGATCTCACGACGGAGGAGCGGATGACCCGGCGCTTCCGTGTAGCTGAGGCTCAGGTCGCGCCACAGCGTCGCCGTCTCGTCGTCGGCAAGAGCGAGCAGCTCCCCCATCGACCAGCCCTCGACGTCGCTGGCGCACAGGACGTGGCGGACGGCGAATTCCCAGCGGGCGAAGTACCGCTCCAGGTCGAAATCGGCGATCCGCATCAGGGCACCAAGCGTCAGGGCGCGGCGGGGACCTTGATCATCGCCGCACAGATGGCGGTGAACTCTTCCTCGGAGACCCCCAGTCCGGTCACGCGCCACGAGGGGTTCGCGCCCCGGTCCACGTCCAGAACCAGCCCGTTGGACAGGCGGCCCAGCTCACCGACCAGGTCACCCATGGCGGCGTCCGCAAGAACGGTGTCCCGGGGGGCGCACTGTTCGATGTCGCCGCCGACGGCGAGGCAGATGTTGCCCTCGGCGATCGACACGTAGGCGTCGCCAGGCCCGCGATAGGTCACTTCCAGGTGGCCTTCGTTGGCCAGCCGGTAGGACCCGGTTTCGAGGTACCAGCCATCGGGCAGGACGGCGCAGTAGACCGACCAGGACATGCCGGCCGCGGCCTGGGCGAAGAACGCCCGGTTGGACTCGCTCCCGGTGCAGACCGTCGCGGATATCGGGGGCTTGGCGGGCGGGCTCCCGGTCCTTCCCGGATCAGGACTCGCGGCAGGAGTCACGGCGGGAGACGATGTCTCGGTGGCCGTGGCAGCGGGGC
>JBDSJV010000116.1:0-7286 GCA_039917225.1 Candidatus Limnocylindrales bacterium | reverse complement strand
CGAGCTCCTGGCCAGGATCGCCGCGGTCATGCGCCGGGCGGGACGCAGCCAGGGGGACGATCTCGGCGGGCCGATGACGTTCGAGGGCCTGACGCTCGATTCCAGCCGCCACGAGGCGACCGTCGGCAGCCACCTCCTGACCCTGACCCCGACCGAGTTCCGGCTCCTCGAGTCGCTGGTCCGGGCGAATGGCGCGCTGGTTCCGCATCTCCGACTCGCCCGCGCCGGGTGGCCAGCCGAAGCCGACCCCGACCTGCTGTGGCTCAAACCGCACCTGGCGCGCCTCCGGTCGAAGCTGGACGCAGCCGGAGGGCCGGCCGTCGTGGCCGTTCGAGGCGTCGGCTACCGCGTGGAGTCCGCCTCGCCGCACTGAGTCCGCCGGCAGCGGTGCCGGCTCGAGGAGGAGACTGGGTCAGGCGGTGAGCGCGGCTCGGCCCGAGCCGTCGTGCGCCAGGTCGGCGCAGCGGGGCCGATGCCCCATCGCGTCCCGACCATTCATGGCGCCGAAGTGGGTCCACGCACTCCTCGTGTCGTCGGGCTTGAGGCGGCAGCCACAGGCCGAACAGGTCACGGCCGCAAGGTGTCCGTCGCGGACAGCCCGGCCGGAAGAGAGATCGCTCGGGTGCTGAATCATGGCGAGTCCTCCGGCGGCTCATCGGATGCTGGAACGTGAGTGTGGGGCGATCAGCCTCGCGCAGCGATGACATCCCGGGACCGAATCGGTTGCAGCGGGGTTGCGAGCGCCTTCGGGGCAGAGGGTGCGGCTGAAACGTGGGTCCGCCCGTCCACTGCTTCCGCGGCCAACTCGTGCGGGAGGACGACCCAGAACGAAGCCGCGATGGCCCCCGGCTCGGCGAGCAGCTCGGCCGCCCGATCCGAACCCGCCGCGCGGTGGTGGCGAAGCAGCAGCGCGACGTCCCCGATCACCCTGGCGTCCGCCATCTCCGAGAGGGGTCGAGCTTCGACGCTCGCACCATCGATGTGATTCCGAATCGAACCCAGATCGTCAAGGACATAGGCTCGTCCACCGGTCATCCCGGCACCAAAGTTCGGTCCGATCGGACCGAGGATCACCAGCGTCCCGCCCGTCATGTACTCGGCACCATGAGGCCCGATCCCCTCGACGACGGCATCCGCTCCGGCATTTCGAACCCCGAACCGCATGCCGGCCCTTCCGACGATGTGGAGGCGCCCAGCCGTCGCACCGTACAGGCAGGCATTGCCGGCCAGCGTTGGCATCGGTGGTGGTCCGGCCTCCGGGTTACCGGTGATCCGCGGATCGCCGGTAACGATGACGGTTCCCCCGGACAGACCCTTGGCGACGTAGTCATTCGCGGTGCCGGTCAGTACGATCTCCAGGCCGGAGCCAAGGAACGCACCGAAGGACTGGCCCGCTGCCCCGGTCAACCCGACGTGGATGGGCGTCTGGATCGACCCGCGCTCGACGGCACCGGTCAAGGCGGCTCCGAATGACCGATCGGCCGTCGAGATGGCCAGACCGTCCAGCCGCAGGTCGCCATGTCCGAGGAGTGCGGTCGCCAGTCGCTCCTCGAGCGGCGAGGCGGGCTGTCGCGCTGTCGAGGCCCCTGCCCGATCGGGGTGCGCCCGGCGATCGGCGCCAGCCACCCAGCGGGGAGCCGCCAGGATCGAGCGAAGTCCCGGTTCGTTCGAATCCACGCAACGGAGGATCGACGCAGCCTCACCGACCACTTCGCCGACCGACCGCGCCCCGATGGCGGCGAGCTCACGACGCAGGTCCTCGGCGAGGGCGAGCGCGAAACGCTCGACCCGCTCGGGTGTCCCGGTGAACTTGGCACGAAGGTCGTCACGCTGGGTGGCGATCCCGGTCGGGCATGTATCGAGGTGACATTGGCGGGCCATGTCGCAGCCGATCGCCACGAGCGCCGCCGTCCCCAGCGCGAATTCCTCCGCACCGAGCAACGCGGCCATCAGCAGATCGCGCCCTTGATGCAGACCACCGTCGGTCCGGAGAGCCACCCGGTCCCGCAGGCCGTTCCAGAGCAGGACCTGGTGGACCTCGGCGAGCCCGAGCTCCCACGGCACGCCAACGTGCTTGATCGAACTCAGGGGCGAGGCTCCGGTCCCTCCGGCGCCACCCGCCAAGTGGATGTAGTCGGCTCCGGCTTTCGTCACGCCTGACGCCACGGTTCCCACCCCGCGCGACGCGACGAGCTTGACCCCGATTCGCGCCGTCGGGTTGATCGCTCGGAGGTCGGCGACGAGCTGGGCAAGATCCTCGATCGAGTAGATGTCGTGGTGGGGCGGCGGGCTGATGTAGGCGCGACCAGCCTGGCCGCGCCGGAGCGCCGCGATGTACGCCGTCGCCTTCCGGGCCGGGAGTTGGCCGCCTTCTCCCGGCTTGGAACCCTGGGCGATCTTGATCTCGAGCTGATCGGCCCGGGCGAGGTAGGTGGCGGTGACCCCGAACCGTCCCGATGCGACCTGCTTGATGGCGGCGTCGCGACGACGGCCGTCGGGGCCCGGCGCGTACCAGGCTGGATCCTCGCCGCCCTCGCCGGTATTGGCGGCTCCTCCGGCACGCTGGATGCCGATCGTCAGAACCTGGTGTGCCTCGGGCGACAGGGCGCCGACACTCATGGCACTGACGACGAGTCGTCGGACGATGTCACGGGCCGGCTCGACCTCGTCCAGCGGGATGGCCCGTCGAAGCGCGGCGGGCCGGATCCTCAGCCGATCCCGTACGACCGCTGGGGCGGCCCGATCGACCCCGGCACGGTACGCGGCCAGGCCATCCACCGTTTCCGGATCCGCGAGCGCCTGGATCGCCGCGACGGTGCGCGGGGCGAAGAGATGGGCTTCTCCATCCGAGCGGAAGCGTGCGAAGCCAGGGTCCGGCAGGCGCGGCTCCCGGCCGGGTGCTGGCGCGTTCGATGGATCGTCGAGGTCCCGCGCGGCTCCAACACGGCCGAGCTGCGTGATCGCGAGGTCACCGAGCGTGACCGAGCCAACCCATCCGACGGCGGATGGGAAACATCGGGCACCCACCTCCGGCGCCAGGTCGAGCGTCTCAAAGAGCGTTCCGCCGACATACGAAGCGGCCGAGCTGATGCCCATCCGGGCGAGCGTCTTACGCAGGCCAGCCTCGTACGCGGCGAGCAGGTTCTCGACCGCCCGACGGCCATCGAGGTCCTCCGCCCCGCGGGTTCCTGCCACCTCCCCGGCAATCTCGATGGCGAGCCACGGGTGCACGGCGCGGGCACCGGCTGCGACAGTCATCGCCAGCGAATGAACATCGAGGACGTCAGCCGATTCGGCCACGATATCGGTCCGCCCACGAAGCCCGGCGTCAGTCAGTACGCGATGGATCGAGCCAACGGCGAGGATGGACGGGACGGGAACCCGATCCAGGTCGAAATCTCGATCCGTCACGACGATCGCGATGGCTCCGCGCCGGGCTGCATCCAGCGCTGCGGTCTCCATTCGATCGAGGGCCAGGGCGAGTCCGTTGGGACCCGCTGCGGCGGACCACGTCGATTCGATCGTGACGACGGGGCCGCTGTCCAGGTCGCGGAGCGCCGCCTGGAGCCCGGGCAGGTCGGCGATCACGGGGCGAGAGACCCGTGCCATCCGGGTCCGCTTCGGCATGCCGCCGAGGAGCGGGGCTCGCCGGCCCACGTGCACACGGAGGTCGACAACCAGGCGCTCACGCTCCGGATCGATCGGTGGATTGGTGACCTGCGCAAAGGACTGCTTGAGATGGTCCGCGACGCGCCGGGCCACCCGCGCATTGCCTGGTGTGGGCGTGTCGTCGCCCATGCTCCATAGCGGCTCGTGGCCCTCGATCGCCATCGTCCTGAGATCGAGGCGAAGCCGCTCGGCGTCCACGCCGGCGAGGTAGCGGCGGCCCGAAGTGACCCGTGTCTCGCTCGGCTGCAGGGCGGTCGCTGGCTCATCCAGGACGGTCCGAGGAAGTGGGCCGTGCGTTACAGACGGGCCGATGAGATGGCGCTTGGCCTCTGGATCAAGCCGGAGGCGTCCCCGACGGGGTTCGACCAGGAGCATCTCTCCAGGCCCGAGGCGCGCCAGGGTCTGGATCTCGGACGGGTCGAGCGGGACTGCTCCGGCCTCCGAGGCGCCGGCCACGAGCCCATCTCGGGTGATCGCATACGCGAACGGGCGCAGGCCGTTCCGATCCAGCATTGCCCCGACGGATCGCCCATCGGTGAAGACGAGAGCGGCGGGTCCGTCCCACGGGGCCAGGAACCCCGAGGTTCGGCGCACGAGTCCAGCGGCTCCCATTGAACCCTCGGCCCGAAGCGCCGACGCCTCCGGCATCAGCGAGGCGACGGCGGCGGCGATGCCCCAGTTCGAGGCAACGAGCATCTCGACGCTCTCATCGAGCGATGCCGAGTCGGACCTGCCCGCGCCAAGGAGAGGCCCGCGCCGATTTAACTCGCCGAGCAGACCCGTCCGATCCGGATCGCCATGGCGACCGCGGACCTCCACCCGATTGCTGCGGACCGTGTTGATCTCCCCGTTGTGGGCCAGGTATCCGAAGGGCTGAGCGAGCGGCCACGTCGGATGCGTGTTGGTGGCGTATCGCTGGTGGAACGTGGCGAAGGAGAGGGCCATTGGGCGGGCAAGGTCGGGATAGAACTGCGCCAGGCGATCGCCGGCGACGAGCCCCTTGTAGACGATCGTTCGGCACGAACCGGACGCGACGGCGAGGTCGGGCAAGGATTGCTCCAGCGCCGCCGTGGCGATCCTGCGGCGGGCGAGGAGCAGCCTCCGCTCGAAATTCCGATCGCCGATCGGCCGACCCGCGGGCCCAACTGGTCGCGGGACGAAGAGCTGCACGAACGCCGGCCGGGCAGCGAAAGCGGCCGGGCCAAGGGCCTCAGGGTTCGTGGGTACGGTCCGCCACACCGCCGCCGTCAGGCCAACCTCCTTGAGCGCGGCGGTGACGCTGGCCCGAGCTCTCGCCTGCCGCACGCGGCCGCGGGGCAGGAAGAGTTGCAGGAGGCCCGGCCGACGGCCGATCGTCTCGACGTCGCGAAGCCCCTCTGTCAGGAGCTCGACCAACGGCGCCTCGAGCGGGATGGCGACGCCCGCCCCATCCGACGAGGCCCCGTCAGCTCCGAAGGCGCCGCGATGCCCGAGGGACGAAAGGCCGGCCAGCGCGAGCGGGAGGACTCGCAGTCGCGACGTGCCGCGGAAATCAGCGACCAGGCCGACGCCGCAGGCATCGTGCTCCATCGTGGGGTCGTAGAGCGGTGGCGGAATGGCTGATCCTCGGCGCATCTGCTCGTACCTCAGGAGACGGGGATGCGGATGTGGGCCCCCGGCTCGCCAGCGGCCCTCCACGTGACGGAACTCAGGCCTGGTAGGCCACCTCGCCATGGATGGCGATATCGATGCCCAGCTCCTCGTCCCGGGCGGAGATCCGGATCCCGAGGACGGCATCCACGAGCTTGACGATCACGAAGGTGGCGACGACCGCATAGCCGATCGTGGCGCCGACTGCCACGATCTGGGTGACGACCTGGCCGGGGTTGCCGTCGATGAGTCCGGAGAAGCCGGACTGCACTGCGCTGGTGGCGAGCACGCCCGTGGCCACGGCACCGAAGATCCCGCCGACGCCGTGGACCGCGAACACATCCAGCGCGTCGTCGACCCGGATCCGCTCGCGGAGGAGGGTCGCGCTGTAGCACAGGGCACCGGCTGCCAGGCCGATCAGGATGGCCCCGCCAGCGGTAACGAAACCGGAAGCCGGGGTGACCGCGACCAGCCCGGCGACTGCACCCGCCGCGGCTCCGATGACACTGACCTTCCGCCGGTGGAGGTAGCTCGCCGCGACCCAGGTGAGGGTCCCGGCCCCCGCCGCGGTGTTGGTGACCAGGAAGGCACTGGCTGCGAGACCGTTGGCCGCCAAGGCGGACCCGGCATTGAACCCGAACCAGCCGAACCAGAGGAGGCCCGCTCCCAGCACCGTCATGGGTACGTCGTGCGGCTCCATCCGGTCGCCGTTGACGACCCGGCGACCGATCAGGACCGCAACGATCAGGGCCGACACCCCGGATGAAGCGTGGACCACCGTGCCGCCGGCGAAGTCGAGCGCCCCGAGCTTGTACAACCATCCATCACTGGCCCAGACCCAGTGGGCAATCGGCGAATAGACGAACACGGACCAGAGCACCGTGAAGAGGACGAACGCCGCGAACCGCTTGCGCTCGGCAAACGCACCCGTGATGAGGGCGGGCGTGATGGCCGCAAACATCAACTGGAAGGCGGCGAAGAGGACGAACGGGATCGTCGTCGCGTAGATCGCGCTCGGGGTCAGGCCAACGTTGAAGAACCCGACGTAATCCAGATTGCCGACCAGGCCCCAGCCGTTGACGTCGGGCCCGAAGGCCAGGCTGAAGCCGATCAGGACCCAGACGACGCTCACGATCGCGAGACCGAAGAAGCTGTGCATGATCGTCGAGAGGACGTTCTTGCGCCGGACGAGACCGCCGTAGAAGAGCGCGAGTCCAGGCAGCATGATCATGACCAGCGCCGTTGCCGCCAGCATCCAGGCCGTGTCGCCGCTGTTGATCTCGCCGCCGTCGGCAGCGAAGGCAGTGGCGGGAAGGATGGCCGACCCAGCAAGCGCGGTCAGCAAGACGGTCGCGAAGCGTCGCATCCGGGACCCCTCCGTCCGGCCCACGTTCGGCCGCGGGCGCTGACGGGAGTGTCAGGCCGGACGTCCGCGGCGCGCGCTACCGGGCCGGCCCCCGCTGGGCTGCACTTGGCATGCGACGAGGGTTGCGATCGGGTGCCGGCCGCTCCCTTGACGCGCGGCTGGCGAGCGCAGCGCACGGCGTGCTGGTGGTGAGCCCGGTGGGATTCGAACCCACGACACGAGGATTAAAAGTCCCCTGCTCTGCCACTGAGCTACGGGCCCACGCGAAGGGTAGCGGATGGGCCGACGGACCCGGACCAGCACCCGCGGTCGGGTCAGCCCCGCGCGAATACCTCTGGGTTGACGGGCGTTGGCAGTCGCTCGCCACGCACTCCGGCCAGCAGGTTCGCGGCGGCCATGGCGGCCATCTTGCCGCGGGTCGCCTCGGTCGCCGATCCGACGTGCGGGACGATCAGGCAGTTGTCCAGCGTCAGCAGCGGATCGTCCATCGGGATCGGCTCCGGATCTGTGACGTCGAGGGCGGCGGCCCGGATGACACCGTCGCGCAGGGCCTCGAACAGTGCCGTGGGATCCACGACGGGCCCGCGCGTCGTGTTCACGAGGATCGCGCCCGGCTTCATTC
>JBDSJV010000115.1:0-5804 GCA_039917225.1 Candidatus Limnocylindrales bacterium | reverse complement strand
TCAGGCACGCAATGGCTGCATCGAGCGGAGGGATCGTCCGGCTGCCAGGAGCGTCATCGCCAGGAGCACGACGATGACGATCGCCCCGACGAAGAAGGGCGTATTGAGGTCCCTGGCGGCGAGTGCGCCCGCTGCCAGGGCGGAGATGATAAGACCGATGGTCCCGGCCGATCCGAGCAGTCCCTGGGCGGTGGATGACCGATTCGGAGGCGTGCCGCGGGCGATGACCAGGTAGGTGGCAGGGCTCAGGAACGCGAAGCCGACCCCTTCCAGCGCCACGAGGGGAACGTACAGCAGCGGCTCCGTGACGAACGGGTAGACGACCATCGTTCCGGCCATGATGAGGAGCCCGCCGATCAGAAACGGGAACGGACCGCGGCGATCGACGATCCGCCCCCCGATTGGCGAGACCAGGATCGTCGTCAGCCCGAACGTGGCGAAGGTCAGGCCGATCAGCCCGACCCCACCGCCACGATCCGTCACGAACAGGGCCCAGATGGTCTCGTACAGGCCGCCGCCGAAGTGGCCGGCCATGGTGACGAGCACGGCGCCCAGGATGAACCGGTTCCGTAGGGAACCGGGTGCGGCCGGGGCTGCAGCGGCGGGGCGCGCGTCGGTGCCTGCATCGGCCGCCCGGTCGGGACCAGAGGCCGACCCGGCCGGGAACTCAGTCATCCCGAGGCCCGGAATCGGTTGTTGGTGGGTGATCCGGATCTCGCGGACCCGGACCGCTACCGCTACCGCAGCGAGGAACGTCATGAGCGAGCCGAAGGCCAGCACGAACACGTAACTTCCGACGAGGGCGGTTCCAAGCCCCCCGATCGCCGGGCCGAGCAGGATTCCCCCGTTCTGCGCCGCGTTGTAGAGGCCGAAGACCTCTCCGCGGCGTCCCGGCGGCGCCCCATCCGTCAGGTAGCCGCGAGCGGCCGGGTCGTACATCGCGGTTCCGAGTCCGGACATCGCCCGCAGCACGACGAACGCCAGCGGTCCGGTCCAGAGGGCCATCGCCCCGACCGAGCCCGCTGCGATCAGCAGGCCGACGACCATCAGCGGCACGCGCGGAATCCGATCCGCCAGCACGCCGAAGAGCGGCTCCGTGAACAGACGCGCCGCCGGCCACGCGGCAATGACGACGCCGAGGAACGCGATCGGCACGTCATGTTCCGTGAAGTAGAGCGGCATGACCGGCAGCAGTGCCCCGAAACCGGTCCACAGGATGAACTCGGCCAGCAACAGGGGCAGGATCGGCGCCCAGCGAACCATCCATCCACGAGCCCGGGGCGAGATGTTCGCGAAACCTGAGGAAGGGGGACCGGGCATGGCAGCCATCGTAGCCAGTGGCGCGCCGGTTGGTGCCCCGGTCCGATGAGCTCCGCTAGCCGGTCACCTGGAGACCGGCGGCGATCCCGCTCACCGTCAGGCGCACGAGCCGCTCCAGGTCCTGCCGGCCCTCCGCATCCGGGTCCAGCGAACGGAGACGGGCGAGACGTCCAACCTGTAGCTCGGACAGGGTGTCGATGTCCGGGTTGCGGAGCGTGACCGCACGGGCGATGGCCGGCGTCGCTTCCAGTAGGCGCGCACGCCCCGCGATGGCGAGCACGCCGCGGACGCTTCGGGCGTGCTCCAGCTCGATCGCCTCCCAGCGCTGTTCGTCGCCAGCGTCGGCGGCCAACGAGGCGTATCGACGAGCCACGATCAGATCGGAACGCGCCAGCGACAGTTCGGCATGATCTATCACCGCCGTGAGGTACGGCCACGATCGATACAGGTCGGCCAGGCGAGCGAGCACAGCGGGCCCTTCGGCCTCCGCGAGCTCGTCGAGCGCGCTCCCGAGACCGAACCAGCCGGGCAGCTCCACGCGCGCCTGCGACCACGCGAAACCCCACGGGATCGCCCGCAGTCGCTCGATCGGAACCTCGGCCGACGGTCCCTGGCGGCCACGAGCCGATGGCCGCGAACCAAGGCGCATGGAAGTCAGGACCTCGATCGGCGTCACTCGCCGGAAGAAGCCCGTGAATCCATCGTCGGCGTAGACGAACGTGCGATAGGCGCGCGCCGCGGCGGCGGCGAGGCGGTCCATCAATGCCGCGTCCGAATCCGAGATCCGGAGCCCCCCTGACGATGCGCCCGAGGGGCCTCTCGAACCGGCCACGATGACCGCGCCCGCCAGCAGCTCCAGGTGACGAAGGGCGATGGCGGCATTGCCGTAGCGGGCCGCGATCACCTCACCCTGCTCGGTGACCTTCAGGCGACCCCTGACCGTGCCGGGTGGCTGGCCGAGGATCGCCCGATCCAGCCGTCCCCCACCGCGGCCCACGGTTCCACCTCGGCCGTGGAACAGCGTCAGCTCGATCCCGTGCCGATCCGCCACCGCCGCCAGTGCCGCCTGGGCTCGATAGAGCATCCAGTTTGCTGCAACGAACCCGGATTCCTTGTTCGAATCCGAGTAGCCGAGCATCACCTCCTGGCGATCCCCGCGGCCATGCAGGTGGGCCCGATATCGAGGATCGGCAAGGATGCTCTCGAGGACCGCATCGGCCGCCTCCAGCGAGACCGCCGATTCGAAGAGCGGCACGAGATCCAGCTCCGCCGCCGCCGGCCCGATCGCCGACTCCGCGAGCTCGAGGACGTCGGTCATGTCGGTCACCCGTTCGGTGAAGCTGACCACGACCCGGCCGGCGGCCCGAGTCCCGAACCGGGTCCTGATCCGCTCGATCACCCGGAAGGTATCGAGCACTTCCGCCAGCGAAACGCCGGGTGCGATCTCCGGCGTGAGATCGTCAGCCGCTGCGGTCCCGTAGGCAGCAGGCGCCCCCGGCGAGTCCCCTCGCCGGGCGGAGACGGCCTGGACCCGGGCACTCAGCGCCGCGACGGCCGCCCGATGAACCTCCGCGTGCTGGCGAACCTCCAGCTCGGCGAGATGGAACCCGAAGGTCTCGACCTGCCAGCGGAAGTCCTGGACGCTGCCGGAAGCGACGCGGCCCAGGCCCGCGGCAGTGAGCGACTGCTGGATCTCGTCCAGCTCGATCAACAGGTCAGCCACGGACGCGTAGCGCCCAGTCGTTGGGCCGGGATCCCCGGTCAGGTGGTGCCGGGTCCGACGAAGCCGTTCGGCAATCCCGCCGAACCGGCGACGGTAGGGCCCATCCGGGAAGCGGCGACGAAGACTCGCGTCGAGGTCCGGGAAGCGATCGGCATCGTCGATCAGCCGGGCCGCCAACACAGGATCCAGCCCATCCGGCCCGGGCAGGACGGCCACCGTCTGCATCAACCTGACGGCAACCGCCTCGTGGCCCCGCAGTACGTGGTCAGCCTGGATCCGCGCGGCCTGCTCGGTCACCTCGGCGGTCACGCCCGGATGGCCGTCGCGATCGGCGCCGATCCAGCTGCCCAGCCGCAGGACCGCCGGGAGCGCCGGTGTCGGCTCCGGGTGGGCCGCTCCGGCAACGCGGGACCGGCGCCCTGACGGGGTGGCACCCGGAGGAGTGATCGCAATCGCGAGGGCCCGCTGGACCGCCGGGACCAGCGAGTAGAGGGTCGCATCGAAGAAGACGAGCGCGTTGCGGACCTCGTCCAGCGGCGTCGGTACGTCGGCTCGGACCTCGGCGGTGTTCCAGAGGATCACGAGCTCCTCGCGAAGTCGATCGTCGAGCGCCCGCGCGTCGACCGTCGGAAGCCGCGGATCATCACGGTCCTCGAGGATCCGGGCGACGCGGCCGAGCGCCATGAGCGCCGTCCGCCGGCGAGCCTCGGTCGGGTGCGCCGTCAGCACCGGATGGATGCGCAGGTCCTCGATGGCAGCGGCGGATCCCGGCCCATCCAGCGGGAAACGGCCCTCGGCTCTGAGTGAGCGGATCACCCCGGCCAGGGTGTCGTCGGCACTGCCCGGACGCGATCGCCGCCCGCGCTGCTGCAGGACCCGAACGCGATACCGCTGCTCGGCGAGGTTCGCCAGCCGGAAATGCAGGAGAAACGCCCGGATGACTACCTCGGCCCGGGCGTCGTCGAGTCCATCCAGTTCGCGTTCGAGTGCCCGTCGAGCGGCCGGGTCCCCGGCTCGCGCCCGGACGGCGCGCCGCCGCGTTCGCGCGACGAGCCATCGGAGCTCCGTCCCGGCCTGCTCCTCGACGACCTCGACGAGCAGGCGCCATAGCCGGGCGATTTCCGTCGCCAGCGGGTCGGCGCGGCTCACGTGGTCGCTCCGACGTTGCGACCGACCCCGATGCGCAACCCTGGCTGGACGCGGCCGACACCAATTCGACCCGTTCTTGACCGTACCTTTGTATCGTGGTCGACATGGCCGACGCCGAACTGGTGCGAGGTTCCGGGGCGGAGCAGCTCGAACAGCTTCGCTTCCTTCATCGCGTCGCGCGCCTGGCGACGACGGCCCAGACGTGGGACGACCTTCTGGACACGGTCGTCGACGAGACCCGCAACGCGCTCCATGCAGATGTGTCCTCGCTCTATCTGCTCGACCGGGACGGATCGCAGTTGACGCTCGCCGCGACCAATGGCCTGGACCGGTTCCAGATTGGCCGCGCCCGCGTCCCATTCGGCGAGGGGGTGACCGGTCGGGTTGCCGAGAGCGGGGTCCCGGCGGTCATCCGTGACATCGAGAGCGATCCCCGCTTCCTGTGGGTTCGAGGGATCGACCAGCGCCGATTCATTACGTCGATGCTGTCCGTCCCGCTTGTCTGGAATGATCGCACGGTCGGAGTCCTGAATATCCAGACCGAGCAGACCCGTGACTTCAGCGACGCGGATGTCGCCCAGCTCGGTGCGATCGCCGACCTGCTCGCCGGGATCGTCGAGAAGGGCCGACGGCAGCAGGAAGCCGAAGAGCGGGCAGCCGAGCTCAAGGCGATCGACGAGGCCCGGACCGAGCTGATCGCCCTGGTGACGCATGAGCTCCGGACTCCGCTCGCGGTGGTCAGGGCCTATACCGACCTCCTGTCCGAGGAGCCGCCCCTCGATGGTCGCTACTCCCGGGACCCGGCTCGCCGGGACCAGCGGGCCGCCTGGCACGCTGGAACGATCGAGCAGGTCGAGCGGCTGGACCGGCTGGTGGATTCGATCCTGGCCTCCGTCCGGGTCGTGCCGGATCAGCCGGCGGATGTCGTACCCACCGATGTCGCGGCCCTCGTCACCGAGGTGGTCCAGGCGCTGGCGCCGCTCCTCGGGCACCACGTGCTCGTGGTTGGCGGCGGGGTCCGTCTGCAGGCCCTGGCGGACCCGAACCGTCTCCGGCAGATGCTCGAGCACCTCGTCGAGAACGCGGTCAAGTACGCGCCGCCCGGGACGCGCATCGGGATCGACTGGACCATGGCCGAGGGCGTGGTCCGGATCGCCGTCGAAGATGGCGGACCCGGGATCCCACCCGAGTGGCGGGAGCGGATCTTCGAACCGTACGCCCGTCGTGATACACACACGGCCCGCGGGTCCGGGATCGGACTCTACGCGGCCAAGCGACTCGCCGAGTCGATGAACGGCCACCTGTGGTGCGAGCCGGCGCCCGACCACGGGGCGCGGTTCGTGATCGCCCTCCCAGCCGCTGCAGCCCTCTAGGAGTACGTCATGCCAACCAATCGACCGTACCGAATCCTCGTCGTCGATGACGACCCGGCGATGGTCGGCGCGATCACGGCGCTGGTCGGTACCGAAGGGCACCAGGTCATCACGGCCTACGACGGCCTGACGGCCGTGCGACGGTTCCGTGAGGAACATCCGGACCTGGTCCTGCTCGACCTGGCGATGCCAGGACCCGACGGCTTCACGGTCGCCGGGCAGATCCGCGCGGCCGGCGC
>JBDSJV010000114.1:0-3416 GCA_039917225.1 Candidatus Limnocylindrales bacterium | reverse complement strand
GAGTTCGTCGGTGTGGCGATCATCACCGGCCTCGGGTTCACCCCTGAGCAGGGCCTGGCTACGATCCTCCTGATGCGGGTCGTCACGACGTTTCCGCCCGTGCTGATCGGCGTGGGTGCGACCTGGGTGCTCCACGTTCGGCCCGGCGCCATCGTGGCATCGGTCGAAGCCGCTGAGGAGGTCGAGAGGCTTGCGCCCGTGGAGGCCCCGAGGGGCCCGTCGTGACCAAGCCGGTTGTCTCCCTGGTCATTCCCGCCTTCAATAGTGTCGGGTACCTCGCGGCCAATGTGGCTCGAGCATGCGAGTTCCTCGCCCAGGCCGGGATCGATGGAGAGATCGTCGTGGCCGATGACGGCAGCACGGATGGGACCGCGGATTCGGTGGCCGAGTCCGAGCGGGTCCGCGTTCTCCGCCTGCCGCACCGCGGCAAGGGGGCGGCGGTCCGAGCAGGAATGGCGGCGACCACCGGCGAGATCTGCGGCTTCACGGATGCCGACATTCCGTACGGTTTGGAGCCGCTGCCGCTCGCTCTCTCCTACATCCGGGATCGCCGGTATCACGGCGTCATCGGGGATCGGACCCTGCCCGGTTCCTCGTACGAGAGCACCGGTTTCCTTCGCACCGCGATTTCGGAATTCGCCAGCTTCGCATTCAGGACCCTGGTCACTGGCGGGATCTATGACACGCAGTGCGGTTTCAAGATCTTCAATGGGGAGGTGGGGCGGGAACTCTTCCGCCTGTCGCGGATCGACGGCTTCGCAATCGACGTCGAGATCATCTACCTGCTCCTCAAGTACCGGCTCGATCTCAAGCGCATTCCAGTCCAGCTCCAGCGAAATGCGCCGAGTTCCGTCCGGGTCCTGCGCGATTCGGCGGCAGCGTTTCGCGACATCGCGACGATCAGATTGAACTGGGCGACTGGCCAATACCGCGCCCCGTTGCTCGTCGATCTCCTGGAAGCCGAGCTTCGTCGTGACATTGCAGAGGCCGGAGCTACGCCTGGAATCGACCTGGACGGAGCGCCACACGCGACGGCGAAAGACGCCGCGATCCGATGATCGCAGTCGCCTACCTCGCGATCTTCACATTCTTCGGCGACGCGCTGGCAAGCCGCTGGTTCTCGTTCGTGTCGTTGCCGCACCGTCTGGCGACGGGCTTCCTCGTCGGCCTCCTGACCGGGACGTGGATCTCGTACATCACGGCACTGCTCGCGGTCAACGCCGCGGATCCAATGGCCATCGGAGCCCTGGCGTCATCCGCCGGCATGCTCGTCTCGGCAATCTGGCTGCGACGGCATCCGACCGCTGTCGCCGCCGATGGGCTGAGGCGGCTGCGTTCGGTCCGCTGGGAGTGGATCCTCGTCCTGCTCGTGACGATTGTCGTGGGCGCCATGATGATCTGGACCTATCACCACGCGGACGGCTCGCTCTGGATCGCGGGCGACCTGTGGAGCGACTTCGGCCCGACTTCAGCGATCTCGCAGAGCTTCGCGCTCGGCCGCAATTTCCCGACCGAGTATCCCCACTATGCCGGGGAGCCGATCCGCTACCACTTCCTGTACTACTTCCAGACCGGCAACCTGACGTACCTCGGGCTCGATCCCGCGACCGCCAACAACGTCCTGAGCATCGCCTCCGTGGTCTCGATGCTCGTGGTCGTGGCAGCGCTCGGGGAGCGGTTGTTTGGATCCCGGAAAGTCGGCTGGCTGGCTGTCGGCCTCTTCTTCTTCCACGGTGCGCTGTCCTTCATCCCATACCTCGGCACCTTTCCCTCAATCGGTGCCGCACTTGCCTCGTTACCCTCGCTCGACCATTTCCTGTCGTCTGGGTTCCCGTACCGGGGCGAGGAGTGGGGGATCTGGACGCAGGACGTCTACCTCAACCAGCGCCACCTCCCGAGCGCAATCGGGATCCTGCTGGTCGTCGTCCTATTCCTACTCGACCGACTGCCCCGGCCGCACCTGGGCCCCGCGCAGCCTGGTCTCGATGCCGTGCGTGGTCGCCTCGCGACGTCGGCTAAGGGTCTTTCCCGGGGAGCTTCTGCGACGCTCGCCCACCCAATTCGCGCGCTCGGATCGACGCTGCGCGACCCGTGGCTGCCGGGCTACCTGATGTGCGGACTCCTTGCCGGGCTACTCCCGCTCTACAACGGGGCAATCTTCATGGCCTCGGCAGTCGTCCTGGGTGTCATGCTCGTGGCATTCCCAAATCGGGCGCAGATGATGGGTCTGGCCCTCGTTGCGGCCATCGTGGCGCTCCCGCAACTCATATTCCTTCGGCCCGGCACGATGGCGGGCGAGCAGGCCTACCCAGCGTTCCACTGGGGCTACGTTGTTGACGACCCGACACCCTTGCGCGTCGCCACCTACCTCGGATTCATCTTCGGCCCGAAGCTGCTCCTGGCAGGGATTGGCCTCGCAGCTGGAACCTGGCGCCAGGCTCGCATTTTCCTGGCATTCGTTGCGCTCGTCGCACTCGCCTTCCTCGTCCAGTTCAGCGTCGAGACTCTCGCCAACCACAAGTTCATCAATACGTGGCTGATTGTCGCCAACCTCTTCGCCGCCTTCGGGCTGGTGCGGCTGTGGGAGTCCCGCCCGTCTGCCTGGGTTCCCACGCGTCTCATCGCCCTTGGACTGGCCGGTGTCATCGTCGCCGGCGGCCTGATCGACCTCGTCCCGATCAAGAACGAGCGGATGTACCAGACGGGTCTGGATGGCGATCCACTGTACGAATGGGTTCGCACGACAACGAAGCCGCAGGACGTCTTCCTGTCCGACTTCTACGTCGTCCACGGCATCCTCCTTGCCGGGCGGAAGGTCTACCTGGGCTGGCCCTACTACTCGTGGTCGGCGGGCTATCCGGTCGAGCAGCGCCAGCAGTGGTACCGGGATGTCTTCGCGCTCCGGAGCGCCACGGAGCTCGTCACTCGGCTGCAGGCCGCGAAGATCGCCTACGTGGCGTTCGATGACGGCCTACGTGATCGGGGATTCGCCGCACGGCTCAACGAGGAGCTATATCGGGACCATTTCGAAGTGGCGTTCAGCGACCCGGAGAACCACTACGGCCATCTCACGATCTACCGGGTTCCGACCGACCCATCAGTTGTGGCCGGTCTGCCAGATGCACCAGTGGCCGACATGTACGTTGGCGGACGTGGCGCGGATCCAGGGCTATTCGACCGACCTGGTGGTATTGCGGTCGATCCGTCGGGCGCGATCATCGTTTCCGATGGTGGAAACGACAGGATCCAGAAGTTCTCGTCGGATGGGAACTACCTCGGGCCGGCCGTGGGTACAGGCGTCGGTCCAGGTCAGTTCGTGGGACCGACCGGTGTGGCGGTGGACGGGGACGGGTCCGTCGTCGTCGCGGCCGGTGATCGTCTTCTCGTATTTGGGCCAGATGGCGTGCTAAGCCGGG
>JBDSJV010000113.1:0-4151 GCA_039917225.1 Candidatus Limnocylindrales bacterium | reverse complement strand
GCCAGGTCGGAACGATCTACTTGCAGGTCTTCCAGGATCGGACCGCGGAAGCGCGGACACTGGGCGTCCTGCTCTTCGTTCTGCTCGGCGGGGGGATCGCGGTCGTCATTGCGGCGGCTGGCGTCGGCGTCCTGTACTCCAGACGGGCGCTGGTTCCCATTCGGGCATCGCTTGCATCCCAGCGACTGGCCCTTCGTCGGCAGCGGGAATTCGCGGCGGATGCCAGCCATGAGCTCAGAACGCCGCTGACGGTCGTCCGCACCTCGCTCGACCACCTTCGTCGTCACCCGGAGGCGCCGGTCAATCAGGTTGGCTCGGCCCTTGATGACATCGGAGCGGAGGTCGACCATCTGACCCGCCTCGTCGAGGAGCTGCTGCTCCTGGCCCGCTCGGACTCTGGGGCGGTGACGCTGGAGAGGACCCAGGTCGACCTGGGCGACATCGCAGCCAGCAGCGCCTCTTCGCTGGTGAGCGTGGCCAGCGCTCGCGGGGTGACCGTCACGGTCGATCCGGAACCGGCAACGGTGCTGGGCGACGAGGCGCGCCTTCGTCAGCTGGTCCAGATCCTGGTGGACAACGCCATTGCCCACAGTCCGCAGGGCTCAACCGTGCGCGTCGCCGTGCGCCGCCACGGTCCTGCCGCATCACTCACCGTCGAGGACGAAGGGTCCGGAATTCGGGACAAGGATCTTCCCCGCGTCTTCGAGCGGTTCTGGCGCGCGGCCGGAGCACCATCCGGGGGCGCGGGGCTTGGCTTGGCGATCGCGGACTGGATCGTAACGGCTCATGGCGGCACCGTCACAGCCTCGAACCGGGAAACGGGCGGGGCGAGGTTCATTGCGCACCTGCCGCTTGAGAAGGATCAGCCCGCCGTCTGACACCGGCCCGGGCTGCCGGGGAAGGCTCGTGCGTCAGTCGAGATCGATGCCGTCGTTCCAGCGCCGGATCACGGGCGTCGAGCCATCCCATCCGAGGATCGAGATCGTGGCCGTGTCGAGGGCGAGCAGCGCGCCAGAGTCGGGCGGCAGACCGATCCACCGCCCGGCGAGGATTCGCAGGACGTGTCCGTGAGCGAAGCACAGCGTGTCGCCACCGACCGCTCGGGCAGCAGCGATGACCCGGTCTGTCCTGGCTGCGACCGCGTCGATCGACTCACCGCGGACTGGTCCCTGGGTCCAGATCGTCCATCCCGGACGATCCACGCGGATCTCCGCAGATGTCCGTCCCTCATCGGCGCCGTAGTCCCACTCGACGAGATCGGCGTTCGTTTCGACACGGTTGGCGAACCCGGCGAGCCGGGCCGTATCGAGCGCCCGGATCAGCGGACTGGAGACCACGGCGGCGAACTCGTGGCCCGCCAGACGTGGCACGAGATCGAGCGCCTGCTGCCGTCCGGTCGGGGTGAGCTGGACATCAGTCATGCCCGTATGTCGACCGGTGCGGGCCCAGTCGGTCTCACCATGGCGGACTAGCCAGACGTTCGGCTTCAATGTCGGTGGCGTGAGTGGAGCGTCGTCCATTCGGCCAAGTCTACGGATGCGACCCAATAGTGGGAGGTTGAGCAGTCATGGCAACATCCGTGTCATGGCGGTCGACATCGTCTTCGAGACGCACTCGTTCAGTGAGGACAACGAGCGAGGAGTTGCTTCCGGCTGGCTCGATAGCCGGCTGTCACCGCGCGGCCGGGCCGCGGCTCGAGAGCTGGGGGAGCGGCGTCGTGCCGACGGACTCGACGCGGTGTTCACGTCCGATCTCGAGCGGGCCACGGAGACCGCGCGGATCGCATTCGCAGGGTCGCCTGTTCCGATCCTCAGCGATTGGCGCCTGCGGGAGTGCGACTATGGTGAATTGAACGGCTTCCCCGTTACCCGCGTGCATGGTGACCGCAGGCACTACCTCGATCAGCCGTACCCGGGTGGAGAGAGCTGGCGCGGGGCCGTCGACCGAGTCGGGCGTTTCCTCGGCGATCTGCCACTGCGCTGGAATGACGGGCGGATCCTGGTCATCGGGCACGTTGCCACTCGCTGGGCACTCGATCACTTTCTGGGTGGCATTCCCCTGGAGGAGCTGGCCGTCGCCGACTTCGATTGGCAGGAAGGCTGGCATTACCGCCTGGATTAGGACCCTCCGTCGGTCGGGTCCACGCCTGGCGTAGCATCCGCCGATGCGCCTGCCTTCCGGGCTCGATCCTCTCCGCGAGGCGATCCCGTCAGTTCGAGACTTGCGAGCGGGACCTGAGATCGAGCCACCGCAGGCGATGGCCAATCCGATGCCGAACGCGGGGTAGCGCGCGACCGCGCGAGCGTGGTCCCGCGGGATAGGCGCCTTGACCCGACCGATCGGACAGCGCGCGCCCGTGCCGTGGTTCGGTCAGCGCCCGTTCGTGTGCTGCGGCTAGACCTTCGCCTTGCCGACGCTCTGGCGGACCCGGAACTCGACGATCCGGCGGATGAGGTCCGTGGGTAATGGCTGGTCGAGTGGAAACTGGACCGAGCCCTTCCCGACCTTGTAGGGCTTGAGTTCTTCCTTGAATCCGTCGACCCCAACTCCCGTCGGATAGAATCCGATGTGCCTCGCGTACCCGGCGAAGTGGACCAGGTGCCGCCCGCTCAGGTCGAACGTGGGTATCGCGTAGCTGATCTTCTCTATCGCGTCGGGCGCCGATGCCTTGATGAGTGCTCGCAGCTGGTCCAGCATCATCTAAGTCCCAGGAGGGAATCCTGAGATGTATGCGTCGATTGACGTGGCGGTCGACCTACCGATCATGATTGGTCACTCTCAGGGGCATGGCACTTTCGCGCCGCTGGCACAATCGTACTCATGGGAAGACTGATCTACTCGCTCAACGTCTCGCTCGACGGATTCATCGAGACGACTGACCATGGCCTCGATTGGGTCAGTATCGACGATGAACTCCACACCTGGTTCAACGACCAGGCGCGCAACCTGGACGCGTTCCTCTACGGGCGTCGGATGTATGAGGTCATGGCGGCCTACTGGCCGACGGCAGAGTCCGACCCATCGGCAACGAAACCCATGCTCGACTTCGCGCGCATCTGGCTTCCAAAACCAAAGGTCGTCTTTTCCAACACCATCCAGCACGTCGCGTGGAACGGGCGGCTCGTCTCCGGGCCCGTCAGGGAGCAGCTCGCGACCCTCAGGCAGGACTTCGATGGCGACATGGACGTCAGCGGACCCACGCTCGCCGCGGCATTCATGGACCAGGGCCTCATCGACGAGTACCAGCTCGTCGTTCACCCAGTCGTGCTCGGGGCAGGAACTCCGTTCTTCTCCGGTGTCACGGCCCGCAGCAGTCTCAGGCTGCTCGATGCCGTGACGTTCGAGTCGGGGGTCATCTGCCTCCGATACGCCGCAACGTAATTGGCGTCGCGTCAGGTGAGGTCTCGGCTGGACCATCCTGAGTATCATGGGAGGCCTACGATACGCACGCATGCACCGGAGGCAGCCACCAATGATCACGGCAAGGTACACACCAGTTCGGCGGCTCGTCGTAACGGCAATGGCGATCGTCGGTCTGGCTCTGGCGGCGTGCAGCGCCGGATCATCTCCCAGCCCCTCGGCCCTGAACTCGGACATGCCCATGGAGAGTCAGGACGAGCATGACTTCCAGTTCGGTGAGCCAGCGGACGCTGCGCAGGCGGATCGGGTGATCGAGATCGTCGGGGCCGATGACTTCAGTTGGGATCCGGCCACCGTCGCGGTGAAGGTGGGGGAGACGATCACCTTCCGCGTGACCAATGCGGGCGTCATTCCCCACGACTTCACCCTTGGCGATGCGGCCACGCAGGACGAGCACGAAATGGAGATGGCAGGGGGCGGTATGGGGATACTCGACGAGCCCAATGCGTTCGTGCTCGATGCTGGCGCCACCAAGGAGACCACGTGGACCTTTACCGAAGCCGGCGAGGTCCTCTTCGGTTGCCACCAGTCTGGGCACTACGCCGCCGGGATGGTCGGGTCAATCACGGTCACGGAGTAGGGTTCCCGGGGGACCGGACTGGCCGCGTTCCCGGGCGATCCTCGGCCCGGAGGACGGTCCCTAGACCTGCTCCATCGCCTCAGTCTGCTCGCCGAGCTTGACTCCAACCCCGATCGGGCAGCTCACGCCCGTCCCGTGGTCCGGGCAGTAG
>JBDSJV010000112.1:0-7380 GCA_039917225.1 Candidatus Limnocylindrales bacterium | reverse complement strand
ATCACGGCGCTCACTTCTGTACGTACCTGCTCGGCACGGACATGGAGATGAACACGCCAGACGGATTCGCCCTCATGAACTGGGAGACCGGCTACGGCGACTGGATCGCCTCACCCGTCTGGGATTCCCTCCGCGTTCTGCCGTGGCTCGAGAAGACCGCGCTGGTCCTGTCCGACACCGTTGACGAGGAAACGCACGCCGAGATCCCGGTGTCCCCGAGGACGATCCTGAAGCGGCAGGTCGAGCGAGCCGCCAAGGCGGGTCTGACCGTCAAGGCCGGCTCCGAATTCGAGTACTACGTCCTCAAGGACTCGTGGGACACGATCGCCGAGAACGGCCATGCGATCCCGAAGCGATTTGGCAACTACAACGAGGACTACCACCTCCTCCAGGCAACCAAGGCCGAGCCACTCCATCGGCTGCTCCGCAACCAGATGACGGAGGCGCGAATCCCGATCGAGTTCTCCAAGGGCGAGGCGGCTCCGGGCCAGCACGAGGTCAACATCAGCTACGACCACGTCCTCGAGTCGGCGGACCGGAGCGTCCTGTTCAAGCACGGGGCGAAGGAAATCGCCTACCTCAACGGTTGGGGCATCACCTTCATGGCCAAGCCGGACCACACTTGGACGGGCTCCTCGGGCCACCTCCACATGAGCATCTGGGATGCCGATGGCAAGAACCCCCTGACCCACAACGAAGCGGACGGCCTGCCGTACGGCATCAGCCACCCGTTCAGCCAGTTCGTGGCGGGCATGATGAAGTTCTCGCGTGAACTGGCCCCGTTCATCGCCCCGTTCATCAACAGCTACAAGCGCTACGCATCGTTGTCCTGGGCACCGGTCAACGTGGTCTGGGGCCGCGACAACCGGACCACCGGCTTCCGGCTCGTCGGTCATGGCTCCGGCCTCCACGTGGAGAACCGCTTCCCGGGCGGAGACATGAACGCGTACCTCACCTACGCGGCCATGATCGGCGCGGGCCTGTACGCCATGGAGCATGGCATTGAACTCACCCCTGAGTTCAAGGGCAACGGCTACATCGCGACGGGTGCCGAGCGCATGCCACGGGCGTTGTGGGAGGCAATCCAGGCCCTGGAACGGTCGGAAGCGGCCGTCGAGATCTTCGGCCAGGACGTCGTTGATCACTACCTCAACGCGGCTCGCGTCGAGCAGAATCTGTATGACTCGGTCGTCCACGACTGGGACCGCGAGCGGTATCTCGAGCGCAGCTGATCCTGGCGGCCAGAACGAACTTCGGGCCGGGTCCGTCAGAAGGCGAGGCCCGGTCCGGCTGAGCACGATGCGGGAGATCAATCGCTATCGGCGAGCATCGCTCCTGGAGCAGCTGGGCGACGTCGTGCGCTGGTTCCGATCGCATCCGGTCGCCGCGATCGCGTTGCTCCTGCTGGCCGCCGGGTACGTGGCCGGCGTCATCTCGCCTCCAAAGCCCTCCGGCCCGACCGATCTCGCGGTCGGTGACTGCATCTTCGCGCGGACGGCCGCGGTGAACGACACCCAGCCCGGAGCACGTCCCATCGGCGCGCCGGCCGACGTCGCCTCGATCGTCATGGCGGGCGCGGCTGAGCGCGCACCGTGCGCCGGCTCACACGGACACGAAGTCCTGGCTGTCGTCGGCATGTTCGCGACCACCGGCGAGTATGTCGATCAGCGAGCGCTCATCCAGGCGAATTGCGATGCCGCCTTCAAGGGCTATGTGGGAGTCCCTGAATCAGCGTCGATCTTTGAGGCGTTCGCGGCGGCTCCGTCCCGCGACGAATGGAATACGGGCCTGCGGACGGGCCTGTGCCTGGTCGCTCGAAAGGACGGCCAGTGGATGTCCGAACCGGCGAGAGGCAGCAGCGAATAGTGCCCGGCGACCGGCGAGGAGCCGCTAGCCGGATGTCGGCGGTACCGGCAGGGCCCAGGACGTGGCCCCGGCGTCGTCCCTGACCTCGACCCCGGCCGTCGCGAGCCGATCGCGAACGAGATCGGCGGTCACCCAATCGCCGGACTCGCGAGCCGTCGCTCGCAGCTCCAGGAGCGCGGTCACGAAGGGATCGATGATGCCGCGCGGGTCACGAGCGCCCTGCTCCGCCGTCTCGCCAAGCCGCGTGATCAGTGCCCGATAGGTAGCGCTTGCGTTGTCGAGGTCCGGGCTGTCCTCGCCTGCGCGGATCCGGGTCGTGATGGCGTTGTCGAATTCGAGCAAAACACCGACCGCTGCGCGGATGTCACCGCGAGCGAGAGCGTCTCGAAAGTCGCCCTCGCACCGACTCACGGAATCCGGGAGCGCCTCTCTCGGCACTGCTGCAGGCGCCTCGCCGAATTCGCGGCCGTCGGGGCGTGTCTCCCGGCGGCCATCCGGCCAGGCGAGGGCCTCCGTGCCTGACGCGAGGTCCGCTGCGACCTCCGCGAGCCTATCAATCGGGATCTCGGTCCCCGACGGGAAGAACCGACTCTCCCCACGCACCCGGACCGTCGCTCCTCCGAGACCCGCCACCGAGGCCAATCCTCGCTCGAGATCGAAGATGAGCGCCGTGTGGCTATCGACCCCGAGAATGAAGGCACCCGCCGGCAGGGACTCCTCCAGGACGCGGAGGCGCCGATCGCCGATGTAGCAGAAGCGCGTGTCGTGATTGCCACCCTCGGCATTGTCGTAGTGAGGAACCACGGCGGCCCGGAGGCCGGTGGCCGGACTGAGCAGGTCGAGGCCCTCCAGCCAGCGCGGATCCTCACCGACCTTGTAGATCTCGTAGACCGGGATCGTGACGATACCCAGGGTCAGGGCGGCCGCGCTGGCCATCGTCAGGACGCCGCCGCCGGACAGCTTGCTGGCCAGCGCCTCCGGAATGGGGCCACCCATCCATTGGCGCAATGCATAGCTTGGGCTTCCTGGGCCTGCCATGACGAAGCGCGCCTCACGGATCCGCCCGACCGCGGTTGCCAGGGTGACGTCGTCTGCGCCCCGGCCGAGATAGGAAGCGACACTGACGGGCCGTCCGACGCTCGTCGCGAAGAATTCGACGGTGCGATCGCTGAGGGTGCCGGCGTTCTCCTGGAAGCCGTACGGCGTATCCACGATTGTCGCGGGTACCGGCTCACCGTCCAACCCGAGGCGATCGAACAGCGCTCGATGCACCCGGGCCATCGTGGGCGCGGTTTCACCCGATCCCATGATGGCCAGGATGCGTGGCCCGCCGGCCTCAGAGCTCATTAGGCCTCCCTCGAGCCAGGTCAGCCGCCTGGCCGAAGGGTTCCGCTGAACACCTGCCACGCGAGCAGGGACTTGGCCACTAGGCTCATGACCATGTACGTCTTCTCCCCGACGAGGTAGTCGCGCCAGCGGCCGATCTTCCTGTACTGGAGGACCATTGTGACCGCGAAGACGTTGAAGGCCACGAAGAGCGAAGCGACGATCACGTAGACGAAGGCCGGGATTCCGGCTCCCTCGGGCAGGTCTGCCTGGGCGCCGTATGCGAGGAGGATCGAGAAGATGCCGATCCAGGGAGCGATCCCGGCGATGCAGCCGAAGATGTAGTGCTTCCAGTCCGGGTTGTCGCGGCGGCCCTCGTTGGCCGCTTCCATGCTCCAGCCAAACAGGATCATGGCGATATTGGCCCCGGCGATGGCCACGAGCGCGGGCAGGTCGCGGATGTACGAGATGTAGGCGATAGCCACGATCATCACGGTGCTGCTGAACGAGTACTCGACCCAGCGAAGTGGGTTCATGCCGCGCGCGAGCCAGCCTTCGTAGCGCGCCCGGAGTGGCCAGCCGGCAATGAAATGAGCGATGGCGCTCATGGCCAGGAACGAGGCGATGAACCAGGCAAGCGGAATGGAGAACAGCTCAACGCTGGTCTGCTCGATCCCGACGAACGTTCCGTTCTCGAGGATCGGCTTGACCGTCGGAACGAAGGGCGCAAAGACCGCAGCGGTACTTGCGACGGCCAGCATGGCGATGAACTGCGCCCCGTGCAGGAACGACAGAACGCGGTTCCAGCGGGCGAGGGAGCGGGCCCTGTCGAATGGAATGGCTAGGGATGACATGGTTACCTCACTCTGCGATTCTCGGCACGACTAAGAATGCATCGTGGCGCCGGATTTCGGCGTCACGCGAACACAATGGACGTGGATCCCGGGACGGATGGCCCCAGGTAGGTGGCCAGACCCTCGTCGAGGGTCGTCAGGCGACGCGGCATCGCTGCGAGGAGCGGAGCCGTGTCAACGGTTGCCGGCTGATTGATGAAGTCGACCGCATCCGGAGTGAGCGGCGGCGACGGGAGGAACTGCATCGGCCAGGCGATGAGCTTCATGAGTGGCGCCGGCGCGGGCAGGATCGGTCGGCGAATGCCGGCGACCCGGAGCGCATGGGCGATGATCTGGCGCATCGAGAGGACTTCGGGGCCCCCGATCTCGAACACGCGGTCGGCTGCCGCATCGGACGCGAGGGCGTCGGCCACGATCCCGGCGACATCGCCGAGGAAGATCGGAGCCAACTTCTGGCCGCCAAAGTTCGTCATCGGCACGAACGGCAGAAGCCGGGCGAACCCGATGAAGCGATTGAGTGAGACGTCCCGGGGCCCGAAGACCCAGGTCGGACGAACGATGGACCAGGTGATCCCGGAACTTCGGACGGCCTCCTCGGCGCGCCACTTGGCTCGGAACCAGTGGCGCTCGGCGTTCTCAGCGGCTCCCGCACCGGAGACGTAGAGCAGGCGCCCGACGCCGGCTGCCTGGGCCGCGGCCACCAGTCGCTCGGTTCCCTCGGCATCGACCTCGACGAAGGTGTCACCTCGGCGGGGACGCTCGATCGGCGAGCCGGGAAAGGCGAGGCTGATGACGAGCTGATCGACGCCGGTGAGAGCACTCTCGAGCCCCTCGCCGGTTCGCACGTCAGCGTGACGGATCTCGATATCATCGCTGAGCTGGCCACGGGCGGTCTCGCCGCGGGACGACAGGACCACAACCCGCGCGCCTCGACGGCGCAACTCGGCGGCGATCGCCGACCCGACGAACCCGGTGCCGCCGGCCACGGCGACGATCGGACGCGGAGACTCCGGTTCGATGACCGGGGCCGGCTCGAAGATGGAGCGAGTCGCGATCTCCCTGAACTGGAAGATGGCAGCCAGCTGGGACTTGACGACGAGGGCGTGCGCCAGACGACCGAGTGGGCCGAGGGGCAGTTCGTATTCGATGTGGTCGTCGATCCGGGTTCCGCCGTCTACGGCGGTGAAGGTGTGAGTGTGGACCCAGCGGCGGTAGGGGCCGCGGAGTTGGACGTCGCTGAAGCTTCGTCCCTCATCGACGCCCTCGATGCGGGTCACCCACCGCAGTGGGATCCCGGCGATCGGGCGGACGGTGTACTCGATCAGCTGGCCTTCATGCATCGGCGCAGGAGCGCTGTGCATTTCGAAACCGAGGGCCGCCGGGGTGATCCGTCCGAGGTTGGCCGGATCGGAGTAGAAGTCCCAGGCTCGATCGAACTCTGCGGGAACCACCTGTGAGGCTGCAATCGTGTAGGTCGTCATGTGTGTGTTCCTTGGAGTTGGATGGAGGCGCCCAGTGAGCCCCGTGTTGTTCAACCGATGTACAAGGTCTGTGCAGACTTTACCGCGCGCGGCAAACTGTTGTCAAGGGTTTGCGGACCGCAATAGATATGATAGATTGCACAAAGCATGTACACAATCAAGCAGGCGGCACAGCGCAGTGGTGTCCCGGTTTCGCTCCTGCGGGCCTGGGAGCGTCGCTATGGCGTGGTCGCGCCCGCCCGCTCCAGCGGCGGCTATCGCCTCTACGACGAGGAGTCCATCGCCCGACTCCGAGCCATGAAGGTCCTGGTGGACGGCGGTTGGGCGGCCTCGCAAGCAGCCGCCACGGTTCTTGCCGAGCCGGATCGGGTCCGGGACATGATCGGGACCGAGGAGACACGCGGGTCGGCGGGCGAGGCGGGGCGCGGGTCGCCTCTCGCCGACGACGACGTCCTGGTACGCGCGGCGCGCGACTACGACAGCGTGGCCATCGAAGGTGTGCTCGACACGCTCCTTGGGCGAGGGTCGTATGAGTCGGTCATCGACGACCTCGTGCTGCCTGCCGTTGCTGCGCTGGGAACCGCCTGGGAAGACGGGCGCCTGGACGTCGCCGGTGAGCACCTCGCCAGTGCTGCCGTGCTACGGCGCCTCGCCTCGCTGTTCGACCTCGCGGGGGCGCCACGGGCCGGGCCGGTGGTGGTGGTGGGACTGCCGAGTGGAGCACGGCATGAGATCGGAACCCTCGCCTTCGCGGTCGCGCTGCGTCGGCACGGAACGCGCGTCCTGTACCTCGGGCAGGACGTCCCGACTTCCTCATGGGTCCACGTGACGGGTGGCCGGGTCGCCGGCGTGGTGATCGGCGTTCCTCGCATGGAGGACGTCGCCGCGGCGCGGGAGGTCGTGGCTGCGCTGCATCGCGAGCGGCCCGGTCTTCGAGTTGCTCTGGGCGGACCCGGGGCTGGCGAGGCGGCCCAGCCCGGGAACCGCGCCATCGGGCCCCGGATCAGTGACGCGGCGGCGTCCGCCGCGGAGTTTCTCGGCACGAACTGAGAGCGGCCGCCTCCCCGTCGTGTCCGCGCGACCGGCGCGCGGCCGTGCGCGGCACGACGACGCCCGGCATCGCTAGGATTACCTCACTCCCCGACCCCGGATCCCCGGGCAAACCGGAGACCCATCTTCTCGGCACCCATCAGGAGAGACAACATGCGACTCGAGGGCAAGGTATCCATCATCACCGGTGGCGGAGGCGGTATGGGTCGCGTTGCGGCCTTGATGTTCGCGGCCGAGGGCTCCAAGGTCGTCGTTGCGGAGTTCAGCGAGGCCGCCGGCAAGGAGACGGTCCGTCTGGTGCGCGAGGCCGGAGGCGAGGCGACGTTCGTCAAAGCCAATGTCGCCGACGAAGCGAGCGCGAAGGGCATGGTCGACCACGCGATCGCCACCTACGGACGCGTCGACGTGCTCTACAACAACGCCGGGATCATGCCCGAGGAGGACCATTCGGTCATCGACACCTCGGTCGAGGCCTGGGATCGGGTCATGGCCGTCAACGTCCGCGGGGTCTTCCTCGGCTGCAAGTACGCGATCCCGCAGATGGTCAAGCAGGGTTCAGGCTCGATCATCAATATCGCCAGTTTTGTCGCGCTGATGGGCTGCTCCAACCCGCAGGACGCCTACACCGCGTCGAAGGGCGCGGTCCTGGCCCTGACGAAGTCCCTCGCCGTCCAGTTCGCCCCGAGCGGAGTCCGGACCAACGCGATCTGCCCCGGCCCTGTCGAGACGCCACTCCTGATGGACTGGCTGGTCAAGGACGAGGAGGCCAAGCGGATCCGACTGGCCCGCAACCCGACTGGCCG
>JBDSJV010000111.1:0-2843 GCA_039917225.1 Candidatus Limnocylindrales bacterium | reverse complement strand
GCCCGCCGGGACGAGTGGGCGCGTCGCCTGATGGACCGCGACACGACCCTCTGGGCGGAGGATCCCTCTGTCCGCGATGCAATCGCCGATCGCCTCGGCTGGCTGGATTCGCCGGCCCACTTCACGGACCGGATCGCCGCGCTCGAGGGGTTCGGCGACGGGATCCGCGTCGCGGGCTTCCGGACCGCGGTCGTGATGGGGATGGGGGGATCCAGCCTGACCCCGGAAGTGCTCCACCGGACCTTTGGGACCGCCGACGGCTACCTCGACCTCCGGATCCTCGACTCAACGGACCCCGCGGCGGTCGCTGCGACGGTCGACGACCTTGACCCGCTCTCAACGCTCTGGATCGTGGCTTCGAAGTCAGGGACGACCACCGAGCCGCTGGCCTTCCTGGCGGACGCGTGGGCCCGCGTCAGCGTCGCGCTGGAGACGGCCGGGTCCGACCAGAGCCCGGGCGACTTCTTTGTCGCGATCACTGACCCCGGGAAGAGCGTCAGCGCGATCCCCCACCACGACCAGCTCCGAGAGGTGTTCCTCAACCCGCCCGACATCGGGGGCCGGTACTCGGCCCTCTCGTATGTGGGCCTCGTTCCCGGTTCGCTGATCGGGCTTGACCTCGATCCGCTGCTCTCATCCGCCTCGATGATGCTGGCCGCCTGTCGAGAACCGGAGCCCGAGCGCAATCCCGGCCTCCTGCTGGGGATCGCCCTCGGCGAGCTCGCTCGAGCCGGCCGGGACAAGCTGACGATCATCACCGACGAGGGGCTGGCCAGCTTCGGCGCATGGGCGGAGCAATTGATCGCCGAGTCGACCGGCAAGCACGGCGTCGGCATCGTGCCGGTGGACCGGGAGCCGCTCGGACCCGTCACCGCCTACGGTGCCGACAGGGTCTTCGTTTCGCTCAAGCTGGCCGAGTCGCCTGATCCCTCGGCCGGACTGCTCGATGCCCTCGCCGTCGCCGGGCATCCGGTCATCAGCCTGACGCTGGAAGACCCCATGGATATCGGCGCGGAGTTCGTGCGCTGGGAGGTCGCCACCGCGATCGCCGGTGTCGTCCTGGGCATCGATCCCTTCGACCAGCCCAACGTCGAAGAGGCGAAGGAGCTGACGCGCCGCGTCCTGGCGTCCGCGGGGAGCGATGGAGCGGGCGGTCCAGCTGCCGCACCCGCTGCCCCGCCCGGGTCACTGGAGAGCGCCGAGCCGTCGCAGCCTATCCATGACATCGGCGAGCTTGGCGAGGCTGGCCTGTCTGCCGCCATTCGGGCCAGTCTGGCCGTGGCCGCCACCCGGGGCCAATACGTCGCCATCCAGGCCTTCATCGCGCCGAGTGCCACCGCCGACGCCGCGATCGAGCGCCTGCGTGCCCTGATCCGGGATCGGACCGGGAGCGCCACCACGGCCGGCTACGGGCCGCGGTTCCTCCATTCGACCGGACAGCTCCACAAGGGCGGAGCCCCGATCGGCTGGTTCCTCCAGCTGACCTCGGAGCATCACCTCGATCGCGAGATTCCCGGCATGCCGTTCACGTTCGGCCAGCTCATCGACGCCCAGGCCGAGGGAGACGCAGCGGCGCTTACGTCGCACGACCTCCCGATGCTCCGGCTCCGGCTCGGCCGCGAACACGCCGCCGACCTCGCCACCCTCGAGCGGGCCTTCGTAAGCGCGCTCTCCTGACATGGCGCGAAAGGCCGCCTCCACAGCGGACACGACGCCCCGGACGATCCGGGAGCTCAGGCTTGAACGGGCCGGGCGCCGGAAGCGCGCCTCGAAGCACGATACGAACGTGCTCCGCGACGGACTTCGCCTCGAGCGGGTGCCGGATCCGCACGTGATGGTCCTGTTCGGGGCGACAGGCGACCTCTCGCACCGCAAGGTCTTTCCGGCGCTGGCCCAGCTGTGGCGAACGAACCTGCTTCCGCAGGACTGGATGCTCGTCGCGGTCGGGCGCCGACCCTATGACGACGAGACGTTCCGGGCCGAGATCGCCAAGTCGCTGGCGCAGTTCAGCCGGGTCCAGCTCGACACCGATGTCGCCGCCCAGTTCCTGGCCCGCATCGTCTACCACCAGGGCGACTTCGGCGATGACGGTGCCTTCGATCGCCTCGCAGTTCGGCTCGACGAGATCGATGTCGAGCACGGGACGAGTGGCCATCGGCTGTTCTATCTCGCCACCCAGTCGTCGGCCTTCCCGCAGATCGTGTCTCAGTTGGGACGGACCGGGCTGGACCACGAGGTCGCAAGTAGCGGTTGGCGGCGGATCATCATCGAGAAGCCATTCGGCCGCGACCTCGATTCGGCGAAGCGCCTCAACCGGGAGGTCGGACGGGTCTTCCGCGAGTCGCAGGTGTATCGCATCGACCACTACCTCGGCAAGGAGACCGTCCGGAACCTGATGGTCTTCCGGTTCGGCAACGGCATCTTCGAGCCCCTCTGGAACCGGCGCTACGTGGACCACGTGCAGATCACGATGGCGGAGTCGATCGGAGTCGAGGAGCGTGGTTCGTTCTACGAGGAGACCGGCGCCACTCGGGACGTCGTCCAGAACCACCTCCTGCAGCTGCTCTCGCTGGTCGCGATGGAGCCCCCGACTACCTTCGAGGCCGATGCGCTCCGCGACGAGAAGGTCAAGGTGCTTCGCGCCATCCCTGCGCTTTTGCCGGCCGAAATCTCCCGCGACGTGGTCCGTGGCCAGTACGGTCCCGGCTGGGTTGCTGCCCAGGCAGTCAAGGGCTACCGCGCCGAGCACGAGGTTGACCCGCAGTCGGAAACGGAGACCTTCCTGGCCGCTCGCCTCCAGATCGACGACTGGCGCTGGTCGGGCGTCCCGTTCTACCTGCGCA
>JBDSJV010000110.1:0-6048 GCA_039917225.1 Candidatus Limnocylindrales bacterium | reverse complement strand
ACGCGCTCGGGGACTACCCCGAGACTCGGCGGGTGCTCGAGACAGGCACGTCATGCATCGTCGATGCCGACGACCCCAAGGCGGACCAGGGTGAAGTGTCCGTCCTTCGCGACGAGGGATTCAGGTTCATGCTCATGATCCCGCTCATCGCCAAGGGCGCGTCGATCGGCCTGGTGGAGGTCCTGTCCCGGACCGGCAATCCGTTCGACGAGGCTCGTCTGGCCGTGGCCAGGACGATGGCCAACGAGGCCGCAATGGCCCTGGAGAACGCTCGCCTGTATGGCGCCGCCCGAGCGCTGGCGGATCGCGATCCGCTGACCGGCTTCTTCAACCACCGGTTCCTCTACGAGCGCATGGGCGAGGAAATGCTCCGTGCCCGCCGCGCGCGGTCTCCGCTTGGCCTGATCCTCCTCGACGTCGATGACTTCAAGCTCGTCAATGACACGTTCGGGCACCAGTTCGGCGACCGATGCCTCATCCATCTCGCGGAAGTCATCCGATCCACGCTGCGCGCCTCCGATATTCCGGCGCGCTATGGGGGTGACGAGTTCGCCGTCATCCTGCCGGATGCCGACGAGGATGCCGTCCGCCTGGTTGCGCAGCGGATCACCGAGCACCTGGCAGCGAACCCCGTCGTGGTCGAGGGCAGTCGTCCCGTACCGATCAGCGTGTCGATCGGCGCGGCATCGGTCGGCCCGAACGTCAGGACGCCGGCCGAACTCGTGGAGGCCGCCGACGCCCGGATGTACGTGGCCAAGCTTGCTGCCCACGTCACGAGCGTCGAAGCCGCCCCCAGTGAGGAGATCCCGGTCGGGTCCTAGTACGGAAGTACCAGGCTGATGGGCTGGACGGGGGCGGCTGTGGCCCCCATCCTTGATTTCCGTGACGACCCGGGAGCCCCGCCGCCGCCGTGATCCAGAGGACCGATCGGTACGTCGGACGTGGTGGCTCCTTTCTGCGACCTTCCTGGTCCTCGCCGCGGTCATCGGCATCCGGGCTCTCACGTCAGCCGATTCGTGGCGCTGGCTGCCGGTCGTCGCGATCGCCCTGTCGGTCGTCGCGGCGATCGCCCATCGAAACGCCGTCGTGGAACTGGAAGCGCGCGGCCGGGCGGAGGCCGAGAACTTCGCCCGGATCCTGAGCGGCCTGTCCCGCTCCGTAAGCGTCGATGCCATCGTCAGGGCGATCGTTGACGATCTCGCGGACGGCATGAGCGCCGATCACGTGGTCATTGCTCGTCGCAGGCCCGACGGGGGAGGCCTCGAGGCGACCCTCGTGACCCGGCGGGCCGGCGTGCCCAATTCCAGCACGGTCCTCCCGATCGGCGACCTCGACCTCGATGTGGACGCCCTGCCGGTCTTCCCGGTGGGCATCCCGATCGAGACCGAGCCAGATCGTCCCCTGGTCGCGACGGCGAGTGCCACACGAGGCCTCGGCGCGGCGTCTCCGATCGCGGAGCGGAAACCAGTCGCGATCATGCCGGGGAGACCGGGTCGCGAACCCGATTGGCGCGAGTCCGCCGTCGCCCGCGCCGCGGGCTCCGCGGCCTCGGAGGCTCGCGGACGCGCCGCGGATTGGCTCGGCGAGCTGATGGAGGATTTCGGGCTCCGGGCTCGCGACCGGAACCGGCGATTTGCTCGCCGGCCACAGGCCGAGGTCCTCGGAACGGGCCCCGCCTCCCAATCTGCCGCCCGGATCGCCGAGCGGGTGCGCGCCGTCTACGGGCTGAGCCACACGCTGGCGGCCCCGATGCGTTCCAACGGCGAGGTCTTCGGCGCGATCGTCGTGTCGCGACGAGACCGGGAGCCCTGGGATCTCGCCGCGCGGCGTCTGCTCGAGGGCGCGGCCGTCGAGGCCTCGGCCGCGCTGGCGCGGGCCTACAGTTTTCGGGAAGCAACGGCGCACGCGGCCACGGATCCGCTCACCGGATTGCCGAACCGACGCTACTTCGACGAGTTCTGCGGCCTGCTGGCCCGTCGTCGCCGCGCCGGCGACGCGGTGGCGGTCCTGATGGTGGATATCGACAAGTTCAAGGGTCTCAACGACAAGTACGGTCATCCGGAGGGCGACGAGGTCCTGCGCGCGGTCTCGCGTGCCATCGTGTCGGCCGTGCGCGAGGAGGATGTGCCGGCCCGGGTCGGCGGCGAGGAATTCGCGGTACTCCTCCGTAACCCTGGGCCCGATGTCGCGGTCGAGGTCGGGGAGCGCGTCTGCGATGCCGTTCGAGCACTGGATCTCAGCGCGTTCGGCATTCCCGGCGTGAGCGTCTCGGTCGGCGTGGCCAGCGCCGAGGGAGCCGATGAGCCGATCCCTTCGATCATCGAACGGGCCGACCGGGCCCTCCTGCGGGCCAAGCGAAGCGGGCGCGACCGCGTGATCGCCGCCTGAGGCGGCGGGCGCGGCACCGAGATCGCGGTCCGACGGGGCCCGCGACGGGCTCCCGGGCTACCATCGGGCGATGACCGCGTCCGAGTCGCTGTCCAACGCCGAGCTGGCCCATGTCTTCCACGAGATCGGCGACCTGCTGGAGATCAAGGGCGAGCTTGTCTTCAAGACCGTCGCCTATCACAGGGCGGCCGACGCAATCGGGCGCGCCCCAGTCGCGGTCGCCCGAGCCTACGCGGAGGGAAACCCACCGGACATCCCCGGGGTCGGCCGGGCCATCGCGGACAAGATCGCCGAACTCGCCAGGACGGGACGCCTCGGCTACCGAGAACAGCTCGTCGCCGAGTACCCGGCGTCCCTCCGGACGCTGCTGACCGTTCCGGGCCTGGGCCCAAAGACGGTCGGCCAGCTGTGGACCTCGCTCGGGATTGCGGACCTTCCCGCGCTTCGCGCCGCAGCCGAAGGCGGCCAATTGCGCGGGCTCAGGGGCCTCTCGGCACGAACCGAGCAGGCGATTCTCGAAGGGATCACGGTCGTCAGCATCCGCGATGGCCGGCTGCGGCTCGACGAGGCGCGCGAGGCCGTCGAGCTCGTGACCCGGGGGATCGAGGACGCCGATGGCGTGACCCGGATCGTGGCGGCAGGTTCGTACCGGCGACGACGGGAGACCGTGGGGGACCTCGACCTGCTCGTTGAAACGGCCGTCGCCCGACCCGTGATCGAGCAATTCACCTCCATGCCGGCGACGGCGAGTGTCATCAACCAGGGCTCGGAGAAGGCCGCGATCCACCTGGCCAGCGGCACGCAGGTGGACCTGATGCGGATGGTGCCCGGCGCCACCGGCACGTACCTCATCCACTTCACCGGCTCCAAGGCCCACAACGTCAGGCTCCGGGAACGAGCGCGTGACCAGGGCTGGAGCCTGTCAGAGAAGGGTTTCCTGCGGCTCGGCGAAGATGGCGAGCCGCTGACTGGCTCCACTGCCGAGGTCCGGACCTTCGAGACCGAGGCCGAGGCCTACGCGTTCCTCGGCCTGCCATTCATCGAGCCGGAGCTTCGCGAGGACACCGGCGAGATCGAAGCGGCCCTGGAGGGCCGGCTGCCCGCGCTCATCTCGCTCGCCGACCTTCGGGGCGACCTTCATTCCCACTCCGACTGGTCCGATGGGACACAGCCGATCGCCGTCATGGCGGAAGCGGCCCGACGGCGCGGTCATGCCTACCAGGTCCTGACGGACCACTCGATCTCTCTCACGATCGCGGGTGGTCTGTCGGCGGCGCGCGTCGCGGAGCAGGCGGGCGTGATCGCGGCACTCAATCGGCGGTTCGAGGATGAGGAGCAGGCGGGGATGGCGCCGCCCGAGACGTCGCCGGAGGGCTTCCGACTCCTCCACGGCTGCGAACTGGAGATCCGGGCGGACGGCCGGCTCGACTACGACGACGAGCTGCTGGCGCGCTTCGACCTCGTCGTTGCTGCGCTCCACGTGGGGCGACGCCAGTCCCAGGCCGAACTGACCGCGCGCGTCCTGACCGCCATCCTGAACCCGCACGTGGACGTGATTGCGCACCCATCCGGTCGCAAGATCGGCGAGCGGGACGACCTGGATCTCGATTGGGACGTCATCTACGCGGAGGCAGCGCGGACGGGCACGGTCCTCGAGATGAATGGTTCGCCGCCTCGCCTCGATCTGTCCGTTGAGCGGGCGCGGCACGCCGTATCCGAAGGCTGCCTCCTGTCGGTCGACTCCGACGCGCACCGGGTCGAGGAGCTCGACTACCTCGACTGGGGCATCAGCCAGGCGCGGCGGGCCTGGGTGGAGCCAGCCCAGGTGCTCAACACGCGATCCCGGGCGGACCTGCTCGCCTACGTTCGTCGCCACGACTCATGAGCGGCAGCGGGACGAAAGCCGGTCGACGGGGCGATGGCCACTTCGACCTTGGCGTCTCGCGTACCATCGCGCCGATGGGCATCGCCGGCGCCTCCCGGGACCTCGTCGCCGTGTCGCTGGTGATCGTACTTGCCGCGCGGTTCATCGACGGCCCCGTCGTGTGGCTCGTCGGGTTCGTGCTGCTGGTCGCCGTCTGGTTCGGGACGCTCCAGGTCCTCGGTGACGGCATCCCATCGACGGCTGGTCCAGGGGTCCCCGTCGAGGCGCTGATCGTGCCCGGCGTGACGGCCGTGGGCATCTTCGGGGCGGTTCGCCTGGTGCCCATCGGGATCCTGCTCGTGCCGGCACTTCTCTTGGGGGCCTGGCTCTTCCTGCGGGTGCTCGCCACGGAATCGAGGCTCCTCGCCAGCCAGAAGACCCCTTCCGGGGCCGATCGGACAGCCGTCATGTCCGAGATCATGCTCGTGGGCCTCCTTGCCTTCGCGGGGATCGCGGCGCTCGTGCCCGGTGGCCTGCCGGAGCAGGGAGTCGCCCTGGCAGCCCCGACCGGGGCTCAACTGGCCGCTCTCGCCGGCACCGATGCCGTAATCGCGTTCCTGCTCGGCTATCGGGCCGCCGCCCTGCGGTCCACGAACCTCCGCGAAGTCGTCTGGTTCGCGCTCACCAGCGCCATCGTCATTGCGATCGCAGCGGTGGCCCTCCGGGCGATGGAGATCCCGCGGTTGATAGGCCCGGCTCTCCTGGTGCTCGTCTATTTCCTCTGGGACGCGATCCACGTCTCGCCGACGACGCGTCGTCGGGACGCGCGCTGGATCTGGGAAACGGTGCTGCTCGTGGTGCTTGCCGTGGTGGTCGTGGTCTGGAGCACGCGTCTCCGCAGCTGACGCCACGGATCGCTGGCGAGGCCCGGCCAAGGCACCGCAACATCCGACCATTTGACCGTCCGCCATCCGGGTGCTACAAACATTGTTCTGCTTTCAGCGCCACCGGCATTCTGTCGGCCCGCGCCCTCTTCGATCGTCCCGCCGCCAACGCGGCTCGCCAGTTCATTCGGCCGAAAGGATCTGACTTCGTGACGTTCCCCGAGATGGAAAACGCGTCCAGCCCCATCGCCACGACGCGACTCAAGCGACAACTCGCGGAGCAGGCGACGGCGCACGCCGCCGCTGGACGATGGACCGAGGCAGCTGACACGAACCGGCGGCTCCTCGAGATCGGAGCCGAGGCCGAGACCGAGAACCGCCTCGCCAAGGCCCTCTGGGAGCTGGGCGAGCTCGGAGAAGCTCGCGAGCACTACCAGGCAGCCCTGGCTCTCGATCCCACGAACCGCATCGCCGAGCGCAACATCGACCGCCTGCGGACGCTCCTGGTGGCCGCCGGCGAGCGGACCGTTCCGGCCCAGGCCGGCAGCAAGGCCCCGGTCCGGCTGTTCGTCGAGGAAACCGGCAAGACCGGTTTCGCCTTCCTGCTCGATCTGCCCGACCCGCGCCTGCTGGCCCAGGTCAACCCCGGCGATTCCGTCGATCTCGAGGCCGACGGAAACCGCCTCGTTGCCACCAGTGCGGGCGTCCGGATCGGCGTCGTCGAACCGCGCGTCGCCGCGCGACTCCTGAAGCTGATGGCGGACGGCAACAAGTACATGGCCGGCGTCACCTCCCTCGGCGCGGTCGACGTCCGGATCATCATTCGCGAGATCTACCAAGACCCCCGGAACTACGGCAAGGTCAGCTTCCCGACCGCAGCGAAGTCGACCGACCTTCGGCCCTACACGAAGG
>JBDSJV010000109.1:0-3147 GCA_039917225.1 Candidatus Limnocylindrales bacterium | reverse complement strand
GCCCCGAGGTCGCGTGCCAGCGCGCGGACGTAGGTCCCAGCCGAGCAGGCCACATCGACGACCGCGATCGGCCGGGCCGGGTCATCGGCATTCCAGGCGATGAGATCGAGCGTATGAATCGTGACTGACCGCTCTGGAAGGTCGACCGGGGCGCCGGCTCGCGCCAGGGCATAGGCGCGCCGGCCGCCCACCTGGATGGCGGAATAGACCGGCGGACGCTGGCTGATCTGACCGCGGAAGGCATGCAGCGCTGCCGTCACCGTGGCCTCACTCAGCGGCAAGCCCGTCGTCGGGACCAATTCGCCGTCGAGGTCATCGGTCGTGGACGAGGCACCGAAGCAGATCGTCGCCCGGTATCCCTTGCGATCCCCGAGGTGGTACTCGACGAGTCTGGTCGCACCACCGAGGAAAAGCGGCAGGACACCCGAGGCGAATGGATCGAGCGTGCCGCCGTGGCCGATCCGGCGGGTGCCACTGAGTCGCCGCACCAGGGCGACGACGTCGTGCGAGGTCGGGCCGCCAGGCTTGGCGACGATCAGGACGCCCTCGAGGCCCCCGATGTCGGGGCGTCGCCGGGGCATGCTAGCGCCGAACGGCGTTGGCGAGCCGCTCGGCCTCGGGAAGGACCAAGGCGCGAGTCGTCGCCACGTCCGCATCCACGCTGGCTCCCGCGGCCCGAGCGTGGCCGCCTCCGCCGAAGAGTCCGGTCAGGACGGTCGCGTCGACGCCCGCCGTCCTGGTCCGGACCGAGATCCGCGTGCTGGCCGGCCCGGCCTCCTTGAACAGGATGGCCACCTCCGCCGACTCCGATTGTGAGAGGAGGTCGATGATCCCTTCGGAATGCGACGTCATGGCCCCGATCTCGGTCACATCGGCGGCGGTCATCGTCGAATGGATCACCCGTCCGCCGGCCATTGACTGAAGACGATCCAGGACACGCCCGAAGAGCCGCAGCTGGACATCCGGCTTCGAGCGATAGAGGCGACGCGAGATTTCAGCGAGCGGGGCCCCCGCCGCCACCAAGGCCGACGACACCGCCAGGGTCCTCGGGGTCGCGTTCGGATGGGCGAAGGTGGCGGTATCCATGACGATGCCTGCCATGAGGTTCGTTGCGACCATCCCGTCGCCGGTCGTAAGTGGAACGCCGAGCGCCAGGGCGAGCAGCGCCACCATCTCGCAGGTCGCGGCCGACTCCGGTGCAACCCAGTCCCAGGCGCCCGTCGCACCGTTGGAGGCGTGATGGTCGATGACGACCGTCGGCAGCGAGGCGAAGAGCGTGGGATGCCGATCGCGGACCGCGCCGATGCGCTCCAGGGACCCGCAGTCGACGATGATCAGCAGGTCGTACGCCACGTCTGCCCTCGGGTCCGTGGTGAAGGCTTCAATCCCGGGCATGAAGTCGTACAGCGGCGGTGGGACGTCCGTGCACACGACATCGGCAGGAATCTCGAGCGCCGACAGGATTCCTCGGAGCGCGAGGGCGGCGCCGAGCGTATCGGCATCAGGGTTCTCGTGGCCCACCACCAGGACCGATCGTGCCGTGCGCAGACGCTCCACGACCGCCGCCGGAACGTCCGCCAGCCACGGCACCAGGAGCTCGGTCACCCGAGGCCTCCTCGGCGCCGGGGCGCCGGGCGGCGCTTCTGGCCGGCGGTCATTGAGCCGTTCCGGCGCCGACGGATCGGCCGCCCTGAGCGGGCCCCGAGCGCCGGGTCAGGGCTGGGTATCCCAAGCTCGGGCGGCGGCTCCGGCGCGTCACCCTCGTGCGGGAGCCGGGCGACTGGCGTCGGGAGCGACTCGTCGCTCGCGGGGACATCGGCTGGGTCATGCCCGGCGCCGATCTCATTGATGAGCCTGAGGATGCGGGTCCCCCGTTCGAGCGTCTCGTCGGCCTTGACGTGGAGCTCGGGAATCCGGCGCATCTGGATCCGCGAGCCGAGTTCGCGCCGAATGAAGGGCATCGCGTGCGCCAACGCGCGAAGGGCTTCCTTCCGCTCCTCGGCCGTTCCGATGACGCTCACCGAGACACTCGCGTGCGAGAGATCGCGCGTGGTCTCGACGTCGGTGATGGTCACGAACCCGACCCTCGGGTCGGCAATGTCACGGGTGATGATCGCCCCGATCTCCTGCCGGAGCAGTTCATCGATGCGATCGGTGCGCTGGGTCATGGGTACCGGCTCCGCGATCGAGCGTGATCGACGCTCAGGATGAGAGGGACCGGCTCACGGTCTGCGACGTGAAGCACTCGATGACGTCGCCTTCCTGCAAATCGGAGAACCCGACCAGGCCGATTCCGCATTCGAAACCCTGGGCCACTTCGCGAACGTCATCGCGGAAGCGCCGGAGCGAGTCGATCCGGTCGCTGACGATCATCTTGCCACCACGCCAGACTCGGGCTCCGCCCTTGACGATGCGGCCCTCGGTGACGTACGACCCACCGATGACCTGGGTCTTACCGACCTTGATCAGCTGGCGCACCTCGGCGCGGCCTTCGATGACCTCGACGATTTCCGGCTCGAGCAGGCCGGAGAGGGCCTTCTCGATGTCGTCCGTCAGCTGGTAGATGATGTCGTAGAGGCGAACATCCACGCCCTCGGTTTCGGCGGCCCGGCGAGCCGTCTCGCTGATCCTGGTGTTGAACCCGACGACGATCGCGTTCGAGGCTGCCCCGAGCAGGATGTCGTTATCGGAGATCTCTCCCGCACCCTCGTGCAGGATGTTGATCTTGACCTCGTCCGTCGCGAGCTGACCCAGCGAGTGGGTGATGGCCCCGAGGGATCCGGACACGTCGGTCTTGAGGATGATCCGGAGTTCCTTCGCCTGACCCGCCTGGATCTGTCGGTACAGGTCCTCCAGGGTTGCGCGGCCGCTGCCGTCGCCATGCTTGACCGCAGCTTCAGCCTTCCGCGAGTCGACCAGCGCACGCGCCGCCTTCTCGTCGGCCACGGCTCGAAGGATGTCCCCGGCCTGCGGCACCTCGGATAGTCCCAGGACGACCGCGGCCGTCGCCGGACCCGCCTTGGTAATGCGCTTGCCACGGTCGTTCTCGAGCGCGCGGACGCGCCCGAAGGTCTCCCCGACCACGATCACGTCGCCGACGCGAAGGGTTCCCGTCTGAACCAGGGCGGTGGCCACCGGGCCCCGGCT
>JBDSJV010000108.1:0-16026 GCA_039917225.1 Candidatus Limnocylindrales bacterium | reverse complement strand
CTCGGGCTCGAAGGCGGCCAGCGGTGAGCCCGCATCGTCCAACCGGGCGCCCGGTATCCTTGCCCCATGCGATTGAGCCGTCTCTTCTTCACGACCCTCCGCGACGACCCCTCCGACGCGGAGATGCCCAGCCACCGCCTCCTGGTCCGGGCCGGCTATGTCCGCCAGCTGGGGTCCGGGATCTACTCGCTCCTGCCGCTCGGCTTCCGCGTCGCGAAGCGCGTCGAGCAGGTCATCCGCGAGGAGATGGACCGGATCGGCAGCCAGGAGATGGAGATGCCCGTCGTCCATCCGGCCGAGATCTGGAAGGAGAGCGGCCGCTACTTCAAGATCGGCTCGGAGATGGTCCGCTTCAAGGACCGCGGGGACCGGGACATGGTCCTGGCCATGACCCACGAGGAGGTCGTGGCGCTGCTCCTTCGGGACATCGTCCAGAGCTACCGTCAGTTGCCGATGATGGTCTATCACTTCCAGACCAAGTTCCGCGACGAGCCCCGCTCGAGAGGCGGCCTCATCCGAGTCCGCGAGTTCGTCATGAAGGACGCCTACAGCATCGATCGCGATGAAGCGGGCCTGGAGCGCAGCTATCGACTCCAGTACGGGGCCTACGAGCGCATCTTCGAGCGGCTCGGCCTGAAGGCCATCGTCGTCGGTGCCGATGTCGGGATCATGGGCGGTTCCGGCGCCCATGAGTTCATGGTCCTCAACGAGTTCGGCGAGGACACGCTCGTCGTGTGCGATGCCTGCGGATTCGCCGACAACCAGCAGATCGCGGTCGTCGGCAAGCCCGATCCGGCAGCCGAGGATGCTCTCCCGATGGAGGACGTCGAAACGCCCGGCGCGACGACCATCGATGCGCTGGCGCGATTCCTCGACATCCCGCGCGGCAGGACGGCCAAGGCCGCCTTCTTCATGACCGGCGATGACCGCTTCGTGGTGGCCATCGTGCGCGGCGACTACGACGTCAACGAGACGAAGCTCGTCAATGTGCTCAAGGCACGCGGCGGCCTGCGGCCGGCGACGGTCGAGGAGATCAACGCCCGGGGCATGGAGGCCGGCTATGGGTCGCCCATCGGCGCCCGCGACTCAGTCGTCGTGGTCGACGAGCTGGTCGCCAGGTCTCCGAACCTGGTGGCCGGCGCGAACCGGCCCGGCTGGCACGTCCGCAACGTCAACGTGCCGCGTGACTACACGCCGGACCACGTTGCCGAGATCACGAACGCCCGCCAGGGCGATCCGTGCCCAACCTGCGCGCAGCCGGTGGCACTCCGCCAGGGGATCGAGGTCGGCAACATCTTCAAGCTCGGGACCGATTTCACGGTCGCGTTCGGCTCGACGTTCCTGGGCGAAGACGGCGTGGCGCATCCGATCGTCATGGGTTCCTACGGGATCGGTCTGGGGCGGAACGTGGCCTGCATCGTGGAGGCACACCACGATGCCAAGGGCATCGTCTGGCCCGACGAGGTGGCGCCCTACGCCGCGCACCTCGTGACGATCGGGGCAACGCGTGACCCGAACGTCGCCGAGATCGGGGACCGGTTGAACGGCATTGCCGCGACTGCCGGCCGCGACATCCTGTACGACGATCGGGACGAGTCTCCGGGCGTGAAATTCACCGACGCCGAGCTGCTCGGCATGCCCTGGATCGTGACGGTCAGCCCGCGATCGCTGGCCGCCGGCGGAGCCGAGGTCACGCGCCGCGCAACCGGCGACCGCAGCACCGTCCCGATCGAGACGGTCGAGGGCTGGCTCCGGGACGGGTTCCCCGCAGCCTGACCGGCGGACCCGGTGGAGGCTACGGGGCCTTGACGACGTTCGTGGGCGAGTTGATGTCGGTGATGTCCACGATGACCGAGAAGGACCCGCCGCTTGAGTCGGCGGACGCGGCTACCGACGCCTCGCTATGCACGAGGTAGCCGCCGTCCTTCGAGATCCAGACATCGGATGACCAGGTGCCGCTTACGCCGGCGATCGCGGAGAGGATCGCGCCGAGGCCCTCACCGCCCTTGTAGTGGGTCGTCGCCACGCCATTCTTCTGCTCGTCTCCGACGCGCGTGTTGTCGGCGGCGCCAGGAGCGAAGTACAGCGAGAAGAGCTGTTCAGGGCGGAACGCAGAGAGCGCCTGGATGAACATGTCCGCCTGTGCTGCCGGGATCTCCTGCCACGGATCCTCGGCTCCGGACCTGGCGAAGGCCCTCCCGGGCAACAGGATGTAGGACGTCTCGTCCGTGACGTCGCCGTTCTCGTCCTTGTCGATCAGATCCAGCGTCTGGGCCTTATCCGGCCTGTTGACGACGATGCCGATGAAGACCGTGCTGCCGGCGCTGGTGTCACCGCTGTCAGTCGAGGAGGTCTGGAGCTCGACGTTGAACCGGTACGAGTCGGCGTTCTCGAGATTGGTCGCCGCTCCAGAGAAATCGAGAGGGTCCTGGCCTGGCTCGGCTGACGCGGCCCCCGTGTCCGATGCGGCAGGCTCTGTCGCGGCGTCAGTGGGCGCGGCTGTCGGAGTGCCGTCTGCCGCAGAAGGCGCCGCAGACGCCGACCCGCCACATCCGGCGAACGCGATTGCCGTCAGCAGACCAAGAATCAGGGTGGATCGCCGAATGGACCCAGCAGTACCCGTGCGTGACAACATCAAGCCTCCACTCCGCACCTTGGTCGCGCGACGGTAGCGGAGCCCATCGCGTCGGTTATCGACAGGGGGGACGTGTCCTGCGCGATCGTGACTCTAACGGAGCCGGACCGCGGATGCCACATCACGCTCGACGCGCGGTCCGTTCAGACCTCGTCGCCGGCGACGACTTCGTCCAGGGCAGTCCCGTCCAAGGCCTGAACGGCGCCCGCTGCACGTGGATCCGTGGCCTGGAGCGTCGTGCTCGCGATGGTTCCGTCTGGCACGGCGTCGGCGTCCGGATCGTCAGTCCGCGCGATCGTGAACATGACGCTCGGCGGGATCGCCGCACCGATGCCAACTTCGCTGATCCGGTAGGGCGAGCCCTTTGCCTTGAGGGAGGTGTTGGCGCGTTCCTGCAGGGCGGTTGCCTTGATGATCACGTCCGCCAGGACGTTCGGATCGATCCGGTCGATCGCCGTCGCGATACCGCGTCGGGCGCGGCCGAGGCTCTGGCGTGCCTTCTCGGCGGTAGCCGGGTCGCTTATGGCTGCCGATGCTCGCTCCGCGCCCTCCGCGACTGTCTGTCGCGCCTGATCGGCAGCCTGCCGGGCCTGATCGGCGGCCGACGTCGCGGCTTGCTTCGCCCGATCGAGGAAGCTCATCGAACCCTCCATCCGGAATGTCGCGACGCGCTGCGCCAGGCGGCTCCGCCGGACCGGGCCGCCGATCAGGCGTGCTTGATCGTGATCCGCTCGATGATGTTGGCGACGTCCTCGCACTTGTCGATCGTGGCCTCGAGGAGCCCGTAGACCTCTTTCCACTTGATCACTTCAAGCGGATCGCCGCCGCCCGAGAACAGATCGGCGATCGCCTGGCGGGTGAGCTGATCTCCTTCGTTCTCCAGGCGATGGACCTCGATCCAGTACTTGTCGAGACCACGGAACCCACGGAGGTGGGTCAGCGCCTCATGCAGTTGTTCGCACTGGCGGACGATGATCGAGGCCTGCTGGATCGCGACCGGGGTTGGCGCTTCGATGCGATACAGGACGAACGTGTCGGCAACTTCCTCGATGAGGTCGAGGACGTCGTCCAGGCCGCTGATGAGTGCATGAATCTCCTCGCGATCGAACGGCGTCACGAAGGTCGCCTCGAGCCGGTGGCCGATATTGTGGCTCAACTCGTCACCGCGATGCTCGGCATCGCGAATCTCGCCGGAGCGGCGCTCCAGCACGTCAAAGGAGCGCAGCATGGCCTCGAGCAACCGGGATGCCCCCAGCACGTTGGCAGCGTCCTCGGCAAACAGGTCGAAGAAGCGCTCGTCTCTGGGGATCAGGCGCAGTCGCAAGGCGGTCTCCTCGGCCGGCTGAGCATAGGACGTGAACGTGGACCGGCACCGTCCACGGCACGAGCACAGAGTACTGCGTGTGCGATGCAGCCGGCGCGGCGTGCCTCGGCTCGCGTGTGCGATGCTCCTGCCCGTGGACTCGTTCGCGCTCCTGTTCATTGCACTCCAGGCGGTCCTGATTGCCATCGCGGTCGGGGTCGCAATTGCCCGCGGGAGGACAATCGACGCCGTCAAGGAGCGGCTCGCGGACGCGGCTCGCGGCGCGGGGGAGCGAACTCGCGGCGCCGATGATGTCGTCGACGCGGTGGGGAGGCTTCGCCGCCGGTCCGACGCCGCGGAATTCGCCCTCGACCAGCGGCTCCGCGACCTGGCTTACCTGGCGGATCTCATCGGCGTCGGGATCATTCGCCTCACGGACGACCTGCGGGTCGAGGTAGCGAACACCGCGGCGCATCTGTTCGTCCAGCGGCAGCCGGGCTCCATGGTCGGCCGAACAGCTATCGAGGCGTTCGGCGACCATCGCATCGAAACACTTGCCCAGGAGGCGGCAGATCGAGGCTCTTCGAGCGGCGAGGTGGCGCTGCATGATCGCGATGGCCCAACCCTCGTGGTTCGGGCGCGGCGCTCGCCGATTCTCGGGATCTGGGTCGTCCTGGAGGACGTCGCAGAGCTTCGTCGTCTCCAGCAGATCAGGGCCGAGTTCATCGACAACCTGTCCCACGAGCTTCGGACGCCGATCACGACGATCGGTCTCCTCGCAGAAACGCTGGCTCGTGACGCCGACGCAGCGGGAGACGGGATCCCCGCCCGAATGCGCGAGCGAATCGGCAAGCTCGAGGTCGAGACGGGGACGATCGCCCAGATGATCAGCGAGCTCCTGGATCTCGCCCGGATTGAGAGTGGTGGGCGCCAGCTCCACCTGGACGAGGTCGATGTCGGGCGCCTCGGGGAGCAGACGGTGGAGCGACTGCGACCATTCGCCGAACGTCAGCACATCGAACTGGTTACCGAGATCGATCTGGGGTTGCCGTTCGTCGCCGGAGAATCTGCCCAGCTCGGACAGGTCTTCGCCAACCTGATTCACAACGCCGTGAAATTCAGCCCGCCGGACTCGACGGTGACCGTGGCCGTTCATCGAGCAGGGGACCAGGTTGAGGCTTCGGTGATCGATCAAGGGATCGGGATTGCGGCCGCCGATCTGCCCCGGATCTTCGAGCGTTTCTACAAGGCGGATCGATCGCGGTCGGCCGGCGGCGGGACCGGGCTCGGCCTGGCCATCGCCCGGCATATCGTCGAAAGCCATGGCGGACGGCTGGCCGCTCACTCCGAGGAAGGAGCGGGAGCAACGTTCACCGTGAGCCTGCCTGTCTCCGGCACCGCTCAAAACCCCGCACTCAGTCGAGGAGCCTGATGAAACAGGTGGATGTCGCGACGCTCAACCTGCGAAACATCGCGGACCGCTGGCCGGAGCGCCTGCCGCTGCTGCTGTCGGACATGGCCGCCCTGCAGCCGGACCTCATGGGCCTTCAGGAATGCGTGTTCGCGATCGGGCAGGACCGACTGCTCGGGGCAGCCGGAGAGGCTCGATACAGCATTCACAGAGCGTGGGCAGGGCGTCACGAATACGGCAACAGCGTGCTGGTTCGCGAGCCTTTCGTTAGCGGGTCGGTCGAGCGCCTCGATCTGGGTATGAACCGGTCAGCGCTTCGAGTCGACGTCGCGGTCGCCGATGAGCCCGAGATCGCCATGATCGTCACGCACCTGCATCATGTCCCCGCCGACGAGGATGCGCGCGCCGCACAGGCTCGGTCTCTCGTGACGTGGCTTGCCGAGCACCCGTCGCCCGGTGGCTTGATCGTCGTCGGCGACTTCAATGCCGAGCCGGTCGAGGAGGCGTATAGGGTCATGGTTGACGCCGGCTTCCGGTCCGCACATGCTGAAGCGAACGGGACTGAGCCGGGCGTCACCTGGCCGTCCGGAATCCAGGCGCCGGGGATGGATGTTGACGGCGAGCCCGGCTGCCTCGACTACATCTGGTTGCAGGGACCGCTGCGCGCAACCGCCTGCCGTCTCGTCTTCGACCGGCCGGCAGCCGAGGATCCAACGCTCTACCCCTCAGACCACCTCGGCCTGGTGGCCCGCGTCGTGGTCGGCGGCTGAGCATGGGTTATGCGATGCGACTGGCGCACCGCGGCGACTGGCGCGTGGCCCCGGAGAATTCCCTGGCTGCGATGCGAGCGGGCCTGGCGAATTCCAACTGCGACGGCCTCGAGTTCGACGTCCGGGGCTCACGCGAGGGCGTGCCGGTTCTCCTCCACGACGAGACCCTCGATCGGGTGCAGAGTCGGCCCGGGCGCCCGGACGATCTGACCGTGCCGGAACTCCGGGCGGTTGGCGTTCCGACGCTGGCCGAGGTACTCGATCTCGCGGGACCGCAGCCATTCCTGGATATCGAGCTGAAGGGCGAGCCGGTTCCCGCGATCGTGCCGGTCCTCCAGATGGCGCGCGGGCCTCGGCTGACCAGAGCAGTCGTCTCCTCCTTCGAGGAAGAAACGCTGCGCTGGCTGCACGGCGAGCGGCCGGCGTGGCCCTGTTGGCTGAACACGGATGAACTCACGCCCGAGGCCATCGATCTCGCGCGCGACATCGGCTGCAGCGGCATCTCCGTCGAATGGCCGTCAATCACGAACGCCTCGGTCCGTCGGGCGAAGCTGGCCGGCCTGGAGGTTGCGGCCTGGACGGTGCGCCGCCGCCCAACGGTTGCCCGGCTCGAGCGGCTGGGCGTCGTCGCGATCTGCGTCGAGGCCGCGGCGCTCGACGGCTAGGCCGGCACTACCTCAGCAGCAGGCACCGCTGCCGCATCCACAGGGGTCGGTCTCGATCATCGCCAGGTCGCGCGTCGATGCGGCGGACGGCATGGCACGAGCGAGTTGCGCCTCATCCACTCCCGCCCAGGTTGCCGGCTTGCGGGCCCGGATGATCGCCGAGAAGAGGCCATCGGCCACGTCGTGCGTGGGCTGGATGTCGACGTCGGTCAGGCCAACGGCCTGCAGGCCGAGGCGGAACTCCGTCGTCGAAAGGGCTCCGGCAATGCAGCCGACGTAGCTGCCGCGCTGCGCTCGCTCGGCCGGGGACAGCGAATCGTCGGCCACGACATCGCTTACTCCGATGCGGCCGCCCGGCTTGAGGACACGGGCGATCTCGGCCAGGACGGCGCCCTTGTCGCCGGCGAGGTTGATGACACAGTTGCTGATCACGACGTCGACCGAGGCATCCTCGACGGGCAGGACCTCGATGGTGCCCTTGCGGAATTCCACGTTCGTGATGTGGGCCTCGGCAGCGTTGCGATTCGCGAGTTCCAGCATCTCGTCCGTCATGTCGATGCCGATGGCACGACCGGTCGGTCCAACCCGCCGGGCCGAGAGGAGGACGTCGATGCCGCCCCCGGACCCGAGGTCGAGGACTGTCTCACCTGGCTGCAACTCGGCGACGGCCGTCGGGTTGCCGCAGCCGAGCGATGCGAGCACGGCGGCGTCGGGCAGACCCTCGCGATCGCTGGACTCGTAGAGCAGGGAACCAAAGACGATGCGACCGTCCTCGGTTCGCGAAGAGTCGAGCGCCTCGCTCCCGACGCCTGAGCCAGGATCCGCGCCGGCAGCAACGGCCGCCTCCGCGTACCGCGCCCGGACGGTTTCGTGAATCTCGTCAATTGGGGTTGGCGCCGTCGTTCTGGTCTCGGTCATGTCTGATCCTCAGGGTTCAGTTGCCAGTCTAGGCACCGACTGAACCGGGCTCTGGCCCGGGTCTCAGTTCGAGATCGGTCACAGCTCGTGGGCCACAAACCCCGTGGCCCATGCCTCGATCTCGTCGCGGATGCGCCGATACCCAGCCAGCCGCTGCTCCCGCGTGCCGGAGATAGTCGCGGGATCGTCGAACGGGGCATGGACGCGGCGCCCGCCGCCCGGGAAGACAGGGCACGCCTCGGCTGCTTCGGCACAGACCGTCACGACGACATCGAACGGGTGATCCAGGAACGCCGTCATGGGCTTGGAGCGCGCCATCGACCAGTCGAACCCGCGCTCGGCGAGCACCTCGATCGTGAGCGGATTGACGACCGACGGATGCGTCCCAGCCGATGAAACCGCCACCGATGCGCCACCCGCCCGGGTCAGGAACGCCTCCGCCATCTGGCTCCGACAACTGTTGCCGATGCACAGGACCAGGATCGTCGTGCTGGCCTTGGTGTCCGTGGGCGATTCCATCCGACCCATCCTACGGGTTGAGGTCTTCCACCTGGCCGGTCGCCAGGTGGACCACGTCCTCAGCGATGTTCGTCACACGGTCGCCGATTCGCTCGAGCCAGTGAGCGACGAGTACGGTTCGTGTGCCGCGCTCCACGGCGGCGCTGTTGGCCTCCATCTCCGCAATCGTGGCCGTGAAGACCCGGCCGTAGGCGTGGTCGATCTCGTCATCGCCGGCCGCCACGGCGCGTGCGGCTGCGCTATCTGCATCCACCAGGGCCCGGAGCACCCCGCTCACCAGGGACCCGGCGAGTGCGCCCATCCGGGCAAGCTCGGCCACGGCCGGCACGGGTGGGCCGGCCGGGAGCCGCCCGACCTGCTTGGCGACCCCGACGGCGTGGTCCCCGATCCTCTCCAGCTCAGAGGCAACGTGGTTGAGGGCCAGCAGGAATCGGAGGTCGCGCGCGACCGGGGCCTGGGTGGCGATCGTCGTCGCGATGAGCTCCGTCACCTCGCGCTGCATCTCGTTGATCTCGGCATCGCCGGCGATCACGGTTTCGGCCACCGCGTCGTCCCGCGTGACGAAGGCTCGGACGGACGTCGCGATCTGCTGCTCCACGCGCGAGCCCATCCGCAGGACCGCGTCCTTGATCTCGCGTTCGCCTCGGTCGAGGGCGCCCCGTGGGTGCATGGCGCGCGCCGCGCCGCCGGCCTCGCCGCCGGAACCGTCCGTGGGCCTGCCCATCAGCCGAATCGTCCGGACACGTAGTCCTCGGTCAGCCGCTGCTCGGGGTTCGTGAAGATCCGCAGCGTTGGACCTCGCTCCACGATGTATCCCGCACGGTCGTCGGCCATGGTCATGAAGATCGTCGTGTCCGACGCGCGTGCCGCCTGCTGCATGTTGTGCGTCACGATGACGATCGTATAGTCCCTCGACAGTTCCGCCATCAACTCCTCGATCTGGAGCGTGGCCCGCGGGTCGAGCGCCGAGCACGGCTCGTCCATGAGAATGACCTCCGGTTCGGTCGCGATCGTCCGGGCGATGCACAGGCGCTGCTGCTGGCCGCCCGACAGGGAAAGCCCGGACTCGCGGACCTTGTCCTTGACCTCATCCCACAGGGCCGCCCGCCGGAGGCTCCGTTCGACGAGCTCGTCCAGATTCCCCTTGAAGCCGTTGACCCGCGGTCCGAATGCCACGTTGTCGTAGATCGACTTCGGAAACGGGTTCGGCTTCTGGAAGACCATCCCGACCCGGCGACGGACCACCACCGGGTCCACGGCGCGCCCGTAGATGTCCGTGCCGTCGAAGGTGACCCGGCCCTCGAGGCGGAAGCTCGGAACAAGCTCGTTCATTCGGTTCATGGTCCGGAGCAGGGTCGACTTGCCGCAACCCGACGGCCCGATGAGGGCGGTGATCCGTCGGCGCTCGACGTCGAGCGAGACGTCGCGGATCGCCCGGAATCCACCGTACCAGCAGGAGATCCCCTCGAGGCGGATGGTGGTGGCCGACTCGCTCGCGTCGGATGACGCGGGGGCGGACGGGCGACGAGCGTCGGAGGACGCGGTGATCCGGATCGGGACACCCGGCGACTGGGACCCGTTCGGGGCACGTGTTGGGCTGGTGAGGGTCACGGGGGGCTCCTTCTCCATCACGGTTACCAGGCGAGGTGCCGCGACAGGCGGGCACGGATGAGGATGGCCAGGCCGTTGAGCACGACCATCAGGACGAGGAGGACCGTGATCGCCGCAGCGGCGAGGGACTGGAAGTCGCTGCGCGGATCGCCCGCCCACTGGAAGATCTGGATAGGCAGGACCGTGTAGCCGGACGCGACCGGGTTCGGCAGGAAGGTCACGAAGGTGACCGCTCCGACGAGGATGAGCGGAGCCGTCTCACCGATCGCGCGGGCCATGGCGAGGATGATCCCGGTCAGGATCCCCGGGGCGGCGGCCGGAAGGACAGACCCGCGGACCACCTGCCAGCGGCTGGCGCCAAGCGCAAAGGCCGCCTCACGCTGCGCGCGGGGAACGGCGCGGAGCGCCTCCATCGAGGCGATGATCAGCACCGGCAGGATCAGGAGCGATAGCGTGAGCGCACCGGCGATCAGCGTGGACCCCAGTCCGAGCCCCCGCACGAACAGCGCCAGCCCGAAGATCCCGTACACGATCGAGGGTACCCCGGCGAGGTTCGCGATGTTCGTGCGGAGCAGGCGGTTGAGTCGGTTGTCCTTCGCGTACTCCTCGAGATAGATCGCCGCAGCGACGCCGACCGGGAAGGTGATGAGCGCCACGAGCACGGCGATCTCGATCGTGCCGACGAGTGCCGGGAGGACGCCAGCGCGCTCCGTTCGGCGGGAGGGCGCTCCGGTCAGGAACTGGGCATCCAGCCAGGGCAGCCCGCGCGACAGGATGTCCCACAGGAGCACCACGAGCGTCAGGAGCAGTGCGCCGACCGCGAGCAGACAGAGGCCCAGGAAGATGGTGCCGGCAAGCTTCCGGCGCATGAGGTTCGGCTCGAACCGGACGGCGGTCCCGGGCGCGGCGTCTGCAGCCATCAGTAGCGGTTCCGGAAGCGCGCGACGACGCGATCGCTCAGAAGGTTGAGGGCGAGCGTCATCAGGAAGAGCGTCGCCCCGACCGCGAAGAGAGCCTTGAACTGGATGGAACCGGCCGGCGTGTCACCCAGGCTGATCTGGACGATGAACGCGGTCATCGTCTGGACGCTCTCGCGGACATCGACGGTGAGCTGTGGGTTGGCGCCGACCGCGAGAACCACGGCCATGGTTTCGCCGACGGCGCGGCTCATCGCGAGGATGATCGAGGCCATGATCCCGGAAAGCGCCGCGGGAAAGACGATCCGTCGGACGACCTCGAACTTCGTGGCGCCCATCGCGACTGCGCCCTCCCGGAGGCTGCGCGGGACGGCGCGCAGGGCATCCTCGGAGAGCGACGCGATGAGCGGCGTTACGAGGATCCCCACGACGATACCGCCCGCCAGAACCGAGAAGCCGCCGATCCCCGGAACAAGCGACTTCAGGAGGACCGGCGAGACGAAGTTGATCGCGAAGAACCCCAGGACGACGGTCGGGATCCCGGCGATGAGCTCGAGGACCGGCTTCAAGACCATCCTCACCCTCGGCGAGGCGTACTCGGCCAGGTAGATCCCCGAGGCGAGGCCGAGGGGGACGGCGATGGTCAGGGCGAGCCCCGCCACGAGCAGCGTCCCCGTGACCAGTGGCAGCGCGCCGAACCTGAAGGGCTTGATCGACGCGGACCAGACCGTCCCGGTCAGGTAGTCGACGAGCGGGACCAGCCGGAAGAACTCGATCGCCTCGATCAGGAGGACAGCGACGATCCCGACGGTGGTCAGGACGCCGATCGCGGCAGAAAGCAACAGAAACGCCTCGACGAGGCGCTCGCGGACCGGTGTCCGCCGGGCGAAGGGTGCGGATGCAGTGGTCATGGGCTCCTCGGAGTCCCAGGCGGCGCTTGGATCGCCGCTCTCGGAATGGGGAGGCGGAGGAGAGGGAACGGCTACTTCAGGGATGCCTCCAGGGTGGCCTTCGTGATGGCGAGCTCGTCGTCGGGCAGCTGCACGTAGCCGACCTCGCTGACGAAATCATTCACGCGGTCAAGGTAATACGTGAAGAAGGCGGCGACCTCCGGTCGGGCGAGCGCCTGCCGGGACGAGTAGACCAAGAGCGGGCGGGACAGCGGGGAGTAGGAGCCGTCCTTGATCGTATCGAGCGACGGCGCGACGCACCCGCTTCCGGAGTCGATCGGCACGAGCTTCAGCTTGTCGGCGTTCTCCTCGAAGTAGGCGAACCCGAAGTAACCCAGGCCGTCGTCGTCGTTGGCGACGCCCTGGACGAGGGCATTGTCGTCCTCGCTCGGCGTGTAGTCGGAGCGGCTCCGCTTCGACTCGCCGTTGATGACCTCGGTGAAGTAGTCGAAGGTGCCGGAGTCGGCGCCGGGGCCGAACAGCTCGATGTCCTGGGCCGGCCAGTCGGCGCGGACATCGGCCCACGTCTTGACGGTGCTGCCCATGTCCCACATCGCCTTGAGCTCGGCGATCGTGAGGCAGTCCACCCAGGTGTTGGCCGGGTTGACCACGACCGACAGGCCGTCGTACGCGACCTTCAGCTCAACCGGGTCGATGCCGGCGTTCTTGCACAGCGTGGCCTCGGAGAGCTCGTCATCGCTCGTGCCCAGCTGGCCGTCCGCGCCCGGCTTGTCGTTCGTCTTGATGGGCCGGGAGGCGTCGTTGGCATCGGTCGCGTCGGCGCCGGTCGAGCAGAACTTCTTGAATCCGCCGCCGGTGCCGGAGAACGCGACGGTCACCTTGACGCCGGTGTTCTCGATCTGGAACTCTTCAGCGACGGCCGCACTGATCGGGTACACGGTCGACGAGCCGTCGATCGCGATCTCGCCGGTGAGCGGCGCGGCGGACGGGGCCGTACTGGATCCGGGGTTGCCAGTGGCGCCCGGGCTGGTGGCTGCTCCACCGCCACACGCGGCGAGGGCCAGGGTGACGACCGCCCCGACGGTGAGAGCGGTGCGAAGTCCGGTCATGCGATGGGTTCCTCCTGGTGGCCGGGTGCGTCCCGGAGACCGCGCGAGGCGGCGCGGCACGATCTACGGATGTCGATACCAGAAGGCTCGGCCACTGCGGTCAACCCGCGATCGGCGTGGTGTTAACGCTGGGTGAACGCGTGCCCGACGGCTGCGAGCGCCAGCTCGAGCTTCGACGTCGTCGCGGGCACCAGGTCCGGGCGGCGACAGAGGAGCCCTCCGAGGTCGTCCAGGTCCGCCTCTGCGCCCGAGCGCAGCTCAGCCTCGAGCTCCACCCATCGGGTGCGCCGACCGTCCGAGCGGGCTACCTCGATCTCATCGAGGCTCAGCTCGATGACACTGACGCCGATCGCGACGTCGCGCTGGAGGCGCCGCTGGCCGAGCGTCACGAGCGTGCGAAGAGGATCCGTACCGATCGCCTGCAGGATTCGAGCGCGGGCCGCGCTCGGCGGCCAGGCCCCTGGTTCGTCGTCGTCGCCGGCGTCCCCCTCGAGCTCGAGGCGGCGGTGAACGGCGCCCCCGCCGCGCCGAACCAGGGATTTCACCGTGAGACGCCGTCTGTCCCGCTCCGTCCGGATCCGGGCGACGAGGCCGACCGCCCGCAGGGCGCCGTCGGCGGTGTCCAGGTAGCGATCCGCGAGGTTCACGGTCCGAGCGCCGCCGATCGGGGTCACCTCGGGCAGCGAGGCCGAGGGATCCAGGATGAGGGCGTGGATCGCCGCATTGTCAAGCACAGTCAGCTTGAGCTCGACCTCCTCGGGGCCGGCCTCAGCGCGCGGCGGCACAGGTCGAGCAGGGGCAGCGATCTCTGAGCACGGCGAACGGGTAGTAGCCCGTGGAATGGCCGTCCGCCCAGCTGGGAGCGATCGCGTACGAGCCGACCAGGTGGACGTCCACCAGCCGGGTCTGTTCCGCGGTCAACTCCGGCTTCGTGTCGAGCCATCCGGGCATGCCGGCTTCGCCGCGGCAGTAGGCGCATGGACACATCCAGCGCAGGGCGATCGCATCGTAGGTGGTCTCGTGGCCGTCGATCCATCCGATCTGGAGCGTGCCGGCGCTCCGGTCCGCATGGATCCGCGCGGGCTTGGCTCGATCGTCGGCGTTGGGCGTTGTCATCGAACGATTGTGCATCGGCGCGCGCGTCCGCGCCGCGGGCCCGACTGGCCCCTCAAAATCCGGTCATTCGGTCCACCCGCTTCCAGGTCTGTTGCGCGATGATCAGCGGGTGACCGAACCCCTCCCCCCGGCGTTTGACGCGGCGCTCGCCCACGGGACGCCGGCACTCGAGGTTGCGGCGGCTCTCGGCGTGGATGCTGCCGTCGGCCTGTCGGGCCCGGAGGTCGAGGCACGGGCCGCCGCGGCCGGTCCCAACGAGCTGGAGCCGCGGCGTCACGCCTCCATCATCTCGATGATCTTGGAGGCGGCCGCGGAACCATTCATGCTGCTCCTCGGGGCGGCCGGGCTTGCAGCGATCCTGCTGGGCGAGGTCCGCGACGGCGTCCTGATCCTCATCGCCCTGTTGCCGATCATCGGAGCGGACGTCGTCACCGAGTATCGCGGCGATCGGGCCCTCGAGGCCCTGCGGGACGCCTCGGCTCCAGTTGCCCGGGTCCGGCGAGCGGCCGTCGCCGCGGATGTCCCGGCGGCAACGCTCGTCGCCGGGGATGTCGTGCTGCTTCGGGCCGGCGACATCGTCCCCGCCGATCTTCGGATCAGCCGCTCCGACCGGATGCTCGTGGATCGGAGCGTGCTGACGGGCGAATCCGTGCCCGAGCCGGTCGCGGTCGCCCCGGACCGACCGGCCGCGATGCTGGCGGAGCGGCGCTCGATGGCCTACGCGGGAACAAGTGTCGTCGGTGGGCGGGGTGAGGGCCTCGTCGTCTCGATCGGCGCAGGTACCGAGGTCGGGCGGATCGCCGGCGGTCTGACGGGTCGGCAGTCGCGCCGTTCTCCCGTCCAGCAGGAGCTGGATCGCCTGGTGAGGATCCTGCTCGGGGTGGCGATCGTGCTCATCGCCATCGTCACGGGCCTCGGATTCCTCCGAGGTCAGACACTCGGGGAGAACCTGCTGGCCGGGATCTCGGCGGCCATCGCCGCGATCCCGGAGGAGCCGCCCGTCCTGCTCGCGGTGGTCCTTGGGTTGGGCGCCTTCCGGCTCCTGAAGCGCGGCGTTCTCGTCCGGCGCCTGAACGCGCAAGAGGTGCTTGGGGCGGTCGACCTGATCGTCACGGACAAGACCGGGACGCTGACGCTGAACCGGCTCGACATCTCGTCGGTTCGCACTGCGGCCGGGCCCGTGACCGACCGGACGATCCGTGCTGCGATCCTGCGGGATGCGCTGCGGGCCGAGGCGGACGCATGGGCCCGGGCCGACGGAATCCCGGCCGGCTCGTTCACCCGGGCGATCGATCGAGCGCTGGACGGGGAGGGGATCTCGACCGCCCTTGACCCCGATGAACTCATCTCCGCCGACCCGCCGACCGGTGGGCGTCCCGTCTCGATCACCGTGACCCGCCGCGAAGGCATCGTTGAGCGGCTGGCCACGGGGGCTCCCGAAGCCGTGCTTGCGATGGACGGGACGACGGATGGCGCCGCGCTGGCCGCGTGGCATGCCCAGGTGGATGAAGGGGCGACCGCCGGCGAGCGACTGATTGGCATCGCCCGCGCCCCGGCCGGCGGACACTGGTCGATGGTTGCGCTCATCGGCTTCGCCGACCCGCTGCGAAAGGGGATCGGCGGGGCCCTCCGCGAGGCCCGTGACGCCGGGATCCAGACGATCGTGGTCACCGGGGACCATCCGGCCACTGCGGCCGCGATTGCTCGCGCGGCGGGCCTCGCCGACGAGCGCATCGTCACGGGCTCCGAGGTGGCGACCTGGGACGATGCCCACCTGGCCGCACAGCTCCCGACCATCGATGTCGTGGCCCGCTCGACGCCGGAGCAGAAGGAACGGATCGTCCGCGTCGCCCGGGGCGAGGGGCGGATCGTGGTGGTGACCGGAGACGGGGTCAACGATGCACCGGCGCTCCACAACGCCGACGTCGCCGTGGCCATGGGCAGTGGAACGGCCGTGGCTCGGGAAGCGGCCGATCTCGTGCTCGGCGACGACTCGTTCGTGACCCTCCTCTACGCGCTCCGCGAGGGCCGGCGGCTCGTGGACAACATCCAGAAGGGCCTCGTCTTCCTGGTGTCGACCCATCTCGCCTTCCTGGGCTTCGTTCTGATAGCCACGATCGCCGGCTACGGCCAGCCCCTGC
>JBDSJV010000107.1:0-4814 GCA_039917225.1 Candidatus Limnocylindrales bacterium | reverse complement strand
GCCCGGTCCCGCGGGCGAGTCGCTCGGCGGCGTTGTGGAACAGGTACAGCCCGGCATCAAACAGGCTCGCCGACACCGGCGCACCGTCGACCAGGACGTGGCGCTCTTCGAGGTGCCAGCCGCGAGGGCGGACGAGCAGGACGGCCGGCGTCGCCCCCAGGCGGTACTCCTTGCCCTCCGGCGACGTGAACTCGAGGGTCCCCCGCACTGCCGACTGGAGTGCCGCCTGTCCGCCGACGACGTTCGACCAGGTCGGGGAAAGGGCGTCCTCGAGGTCCGCCATGAAGACGCGGGCCCCCGAGTTGAGGGCGTTGATCATCATCTTCGGCTCCGCAGGCCCCGTGATCTCGACGCGGCGGTCCAGGAGGTCCGTCGGCGTGTCCGCGACGCGCCATGACGCATCGCGGCGGATCCATGCGGTGTCGGCGGGGAAGTCGAGCGCCGCGCCGCCGCGCAGTTCCGCCATCCGCGCGGTTCGTCGCGCCAATAGCTCGGCCCGCCGGGCCCGGAACTCCAACTCGAGCGCCTCGACGAAGGCCAGCGCTCCGGGCGTCAGGACGGAATCGCTCCCGGGCACGGGCGCACCACCGACATAGAGCCCCATCGGGCTCAGCTGCTCCGGCGGACGGTCGCGTCGATCAGGCCGAATGGCTCGCTCGTCGAGACGTACACACTGGCCGGGTTATCGAGTCCGAACGGGGCGAGATCGACGGTCCAGTGGTGCAGGTTCGGCAGGACCATCCGGACCCAGTCAATCGTCGGCTCTGCCTCGAGCATCGCCGACGCCATGATCCAGATCGACGCCTGGACCGAGGGGCTGAAGTGCTCGGCGAGGACCGTCAGCAGCGTTTCCTGTGCGCGCCCGAAGGCCGCATCGAAGTCGAAGCCGGGCTCGACGGCCGTCTCGCCGTAGCCCCACAGCGCCGTGATCCTGGTGGCCATGATCCGATCCTCGGCCTCGCCCAGGGTCGTCCAGGCGTCCCGCTCGAACCCGGTGAAGGCGGACTTCGTGGTCTTCATGACCGTGAGGTCCTCGATCCCTGCCTCGACCGAGGCGCCCGTCTTGGTGGCGGCAAGCACGGCCACTCGAGTGAGGTCGCCATCGCGGGTGAACGCATCCGGCGCGGGCCCGGACCCCAGCGAAATGCGGGTCCAGCCGTGCTCGCGGATCGTGAGGGTGGCACGGTCAACCTGCGGATAGGCGGCGAAGTGGCGCGCAACCTCGAGCCCGAACGACTCCGCAGTTCCGTCGAGGTTGTCCCGGGCGAACGCATAGACCGTGTTCTTCATTGTGTCCGTGGCGACGAGATTGGCGTTGTCGCCATCGACGTGCGCCGCCGTGAAATCGCCCTCGAGCGAGACATCGACCGTGAGGTCACGCAGCACATGGCGCTCGGGATCCCGGCGCACCGTGACGAGGCGGATCCGCGACTTGCCGTAGCGGTTGGCTCCGAGTTCGAACACGCTACCCTCCAGGTTCATCCCGGCCCGCCGATCGTCGACCAGCGAGCCGCGGCGATGTCGACGACCGCATCCAGGGCCCGTCGCATCTCGACGTCCCGGGTGGCCTCGGAGGACGCGGCCATCTCCGGCATCAGGGCCGCACGAGATCGACCGGCCACGTACACACAGTAGCGGAACCCGAAGCGGGCCTCGTAGGCCGCGTTCAGGCGCTCGAGCTCAGTGGTCTCGCGGGCCTCCGCCGGTGCCTCCCGGTCGTATCCCTGCTCCCGGAAGGAATGCGCCGACACGGCCCCGGGTGAGGCGCCGAGTCGTGGGTGGGCGTTGATCAGCTCGATCTGCTCGTTTTCCGGCATCGTTTGCGCGATCGCCCTCGCGCGAGCGAACAGCGACTGCCAGTCGGGATCGGGGCGACCCGCGGCCAGGCGGGAAAGGAATCGAGGTGCTCCCTCGAACAGCGGAGCGAGTGCCGCGGCGAAGGCCGACGGCTCGGCCTCGTTGAGGAGCGCCAGATCGAGCGGCTCGGTCACCACCCGCCGGCTTCGCGGAGCATCCGGTGCAGGATCCGGGCGGATACCCTCCGACGGTAGTCGGCCGTTGAGCGCACGTCATCGATCGGCTGCAACTCGTCGGCCAGCGTCTGGGCGGCCTCGCCTGCGACCTCCGGGGACGGCTGCCGCCCTTCCAGGATCCGTTCGGTCCGAAACGCGCGGATGGGCGTTGCGGCGACGGACCCGAGCGCGACGCGAACATCCGTCCAGGTATCGCCGTCGGGCCTCCAGGCCAGGCTCATGACGACCTTCGAGATCGCCTGTGCCCGGCGGGTACCCACCTTCCGGAAGCGCACCCGCCGTCCGGCGCGCAATGGAATGCGGATTCGGAGAATCAGCTCATCGTCGGCCAGGGCGGTCTGCCGGTAGGCGGGAAAGAACTCGGATGCCGGGACCGTCCGCTCGCCTCGGACGCTTCCGACCACGATCTCGGCGTCCGTGGCCAGGAGGACCGGGAGCGTGTCACCGGCCGGCGAGGCATTGGCGATGTTGCCGCCCAACGTCCCGCGATTCTGGATCTGTGCTGCGCCGACGGTCGCCGCCGCTTCGACCAGCGCCGGGAGGTGCGTCCGGCACTCGGTGCTGGCGCGGATCTCGGCGTACGTCGTCCGGGCGCCGAGGACGAGGGCCTCGCCGTCCTGCGCGATGCCCGCGAGTTCGCGCAGGCGCGACAGATCCATCAGGCGCTCCGGCGGCTCACCGATCTCGCCCGTCAGGCGGACCATCACGTCCGTCCCGCCGGCAATCGGCATGTGCCTGGCCGACGCCAGGAGCGCGTAGGCGGCGGCGAGATCGACCGGCGTCGCGATCGGCGGCTCGACGGGCACCGGTCAGTCCCGTCCCCTCATCCGGCGGCGCAGCATCAGGATCAGCGCGGCCATGAGCGCAAAGCCGCCGAGGATCTGACGCGGCGACATCGCCATGATCAGCTCTGCTGGTTCTCGAGGGGAGACATCGGCCGCTTCGTCGGACACGTCGGCCGGGACGCGTGCGGTCTCCTCCTCGCCCGGCGCCGTCGTCGGCTCGTCGTTCATCAGGCCACCTCACCTGCCGCCACGGCGGCAATCGCATCCACGATCTTCTGATACCCCGTGCAGCGGCACAGGTTGCCGGCAATGCCCTCCCGGATCGCATCCGGATCGGGGCCGCCCCCGGCATCCAGGTAGGCGCGGGCGGCCATCAGCATGCCGGGCGTGCAGATCCCGCACTGGGCGGCCCCGAACTGCAGGAATGCCTCCTGGAGGACATCCAGCCCGCCGGGCTCGTGCGCCGTCACGGACAGACCCTCGACGGTCCGGACGATGCGCCCGTCAACCTGGCACATGGGGACGAGGCACGCATCCACGACATCGCCATCGAGCAGGACCGAGCAGGCCCCGCACTCCCCCTCCCCGCAACCCTCCTTGGTGCCCGTCAGGCCGAGGTCCTCGCGAAGGACGTCGAGGAGCCGCCGCATACCGGGGACGTCGACCTCCGCCGGCTCGCCGTTGACGAGGAACCGGATGGCGCTCACGCGACGCTCCGGGCCGGCCCACCGGCATCGGCATCGAGTGCCGCGAAGATCCGCTCCGGCGTCGCCGGGAGCTCGGTCACCCACGCCCCGACCGCGTCGTGGATGGCGGCGATCACCGCCGGCGCGCCGACATCCATCGGGAGCTCGCCGACCCCCTTCGCCCCGTGGGGCGCGCCGCTGAACGGTGCCTCGACGAGAAGCGTCTTCATTCGGGGGGCGTCGAGTGCCGTCGGGATGAGGTAGGTCGCCAGGCGGTCGTTCAGGTAGCGGCCGTTGTCGAGCTTGATCTCCTCGATCGTCGCGTAACCGATCGCCTGCAGCGTGCCGCCCTCGACCTGTCCCTCGCACAGGATCGGATGGAGGACGCGGCCGACGTCGTCCACCGCGACCACGTCGCGGACCGATACCTCGGCGGTGTCGAGATCGACCTCGACGGATACGACGCAGGCAGCCCAGCCGAAGGCGGGGTATGCATCTCCCCGATAGGTCGCGTCATCGAAGGTGATGCCCGGGTACGGCTCGAAGCGCTGGTCGATCCGCGTCGCCCCGTGGGTCACCGCGTCCGCGATGTAGACCTCGGCAAATGGCTTGCCGTCATGGCGCGCCTCGACCTCCGCCCGGAGCCGACGTGCCGCCTCGATGCACAGGCCACCGACCACCATCGCCGTCCGGCTGGCGACCGTCGGGCCACTGTCCGGCACGAACGCGGTATCGACCGGGGCCATATCCACGAGATCGGCGACGATCCCAAGCTCGCCGGCCACCATCAGCGGGAAGATGGTGTTGGTCCCCTGCCCCATCTCGGTCGAACCGATGAGAACGCGAACTCGGCCCTCGGCGGTCAGCTCGACGGATGCCACGGAACCGATGTGCACCTCGCCGGAGCCGGTGAACCCTGCACCGTGCCAGCCCAGCGCCAGGCCGATCCCCGACGCGGTCCGGGTGGGGCCGGAATGCAGCCGTGCGGCCCGCGCATCCGACGCTCTCTCGGCCCCTGCCGCCGCTCCACGGGCGGCCGACGCAGCCGCATTCGAGGCCCGGACCCGCTCGAAGTCGCTGGCCTCGACCGCCAGCCGAAGGACCTCCTGGGCAGCCACGCTTTCGCGCAGGACCTGGCCCGTCGGCGTCGTGTCGTCCAGCTCGTAGGCGTTGCGCCGGCGAATCTCGGCGGGGCTCATGTGGAGCCGCTCGGCGATGCGGTTGAGGTGCGTCTCCATCGCGAACTCGACCTGGGGCGCCCCGAAGCCTCGGAAGGCGCCGTTGGGCGCCGTGTTGGTCCGCGTTGCCCG
>JBDSJV010000106.1:0-3844 GCA_039917225.1 Candidatus Limnocylindrales bacterium | reverse complement strand
ACGTCCGGATCCGCATCCGGGCTCGGCAGCATCACGCTGGGCCACCAGGCTCCGGCTGCCTGCTGCATTTCGCGCCGGCTGGCACGCGACAGCGGCGACGCGCCCTCTGGGTCATCGCGCGGCGGGTACGAATCCGTGAAGAAGCCGACCCATCGAGCCAGATCCCTGACCGACGTGAAGATACCGCCCATCGAGGCCAGCGCGCCATACGGATCGATCGGCTCGTCGATGTAGGCGTCGTCGCGCCAGAGGTACCCGTGGGCCAGCCGCGCCGGATCGACCTCCTCGGCGAGATAGGTGGTCGCGTCCATGCCCAGCGGGGCCAGCAGTCGATTTCGGACCACGTCGCGGTATTCGGCGCCGGCGACGTTCGTGATCACCCTGCCAAGGATCCCGTAGCCGAGGTTCGAGTACTCGAAGCGTGTCCCGGGCGGCCAGGCGAAGGTGAGCGGGCGGCTCAGCAGCTCGCTGAAGGCGCCGAGATCGAGCCCCTGTTGGCGATCGCCCCAAGGGTCGTCGGTCGCGAGGCCGGACGCCATGGTGAGCACGTGTCGAATCGTGATCACCGGCGAATCTGCAGTCGGTCCGCGTAGCCCGGTGAGCTCCGGAACATGCCGAGCGACCGGATCATCCAGGCCCAGCAGACCCTCGTCGCGCAGCTTGAGCAGCATGGCTGCGGTGAAGCTCTTGGTCATCGAGGCGATCCGGAAGACGCTGTCCGCGTCGGGCCGCGCATCCTCGCCGACACGCAATGTGCCGATCCCACGACTGTGGATCAGCTCCCCGTTGGAGACCACGCCGTAGACCACGCCCGGGATGTGCTTTCCGACGAGAAAGCGGTCGGCGATCGCGTCGACGGCCTCCAGCGCGGTGTCTCGAGGGGTCATCTCGCTCCGTGAATCACCGAAGCCGCCGGTTACCCGGCGGCTTCAAGGTTGCTGTGTGGGTCGGATCAGTGGGCACAGGAACGGGCCGAGCCGGCGTCATCCGCCGTTCGGAAGCTGTTGCCGCAACCACATCCGGTCGTCGCGTTCGGGTTGTTGACCGTGAAGCCAGCGCCCATGAGGGTGTCGACGTAATCGATCGACGAGCCCTGCAGGAGCGAAATGCTCTGGCCGTCCACGTAGACCTTCATGCCGTTGGCCTCGAGGATCTGATCCTCGGCCGTCGGAGCGTCCTCGAGCATCATTCCGTACTTGTAGCCGGAGCAACCGCCCGAGTACACGTACACGCGGAGGCCGACGTTCGGATTGGCCTCTTCCTTGGTCAATTCGCGCAGTTTCGCCGCTGCGGTATCGGTCAGGGAGAGAACCGTCGGCTGCTGATCGATCATTTGGTGCATTCCCCTCGGGATGATGGAGTCGTTAGGTCGCGACCGGATGACCGATCGAGGCGCCCATCGTACGCACGTCAACCGATTTCGACAAGAGGCACGCCGAAATTGGCCTCCGGGGCGTGGTACGGGCGAGTCCGCTATGGTTGAACCTCCACTCGGCAACCGTGAGCCGTCGCTCGCTTTCCCGCCCACCGACACACCCCCGGACCTGGAAGATGACCGTTCCGACCAGCAACCGTGCCCGCCGCTTCTCGCTTCCCGACCTCGGTGACGATGGCGTCGACGAGGCGATCGAGGCGTTCCTCCGCGGGCCCGTTGATCCGCGCGCACAGGCTGGCCGACGGGACTGGGCTCGCCTCCGGGCGAACCACATGGCTCCGCTGGCGACTTCAGGCGCCTGGATGGAGGCCCTCGTTCGCGAGAGCGACCGGAGCCTGCGCTACGGCCGGCCGGCCGCGGTCCTGATCATCAAGGGCCAGCCTCTGGCTGCCACGGCTGAGGCACAGGAGTGGCTGAGCCGCGTCGCGGCCCCGATCGCCCACGCCGTTCGCCGCGGTGTCCGCGAGACCGATGTGGCGACACAGACCAGTCAGGCAACGTTCCAGGTGCTGCTCCCCGAGACCACGGAGCGAGAGGCGATCCACGCCGCGCAACGGATGGTTGCCGACTGCGAGATCTGGCTGCGGGCCATGGATGCGCCGATCCGCGCAATCTCCGCGGTTGCCGGGACCCGCCCCGGGATCACGCTCGAGGGGACGCTCGTGCGAGCTCTCGAGGAGATCCGCTCCGCGCATCTGGAATGATCGCGGGCTCCCAGCCGCGGTGGTCCGAGTCGCCGCGTAGCGTCTAGCCCTCGATCCGCTCCACGATCGTGGCAATCCCCTGCCCGACCCCGATGCACATCGTGGCCAGACCATAGCGGCCGTGGCGGACCGCCAGCTCGTGGACCAGCATCGTCATGAGCCGACCGCCGCTCATGCCGAGCGGATGGCCGAGCGCGATCGCGCCGCCGTTGACGTTGACGCGCTCCGGATCCAGCCCGAGCTCATCGATACAGACGACGGACTGGCTGGCGAACGCCTCGTTCAGCTCGATCAGGTCGAGGTCGCCAGGCGCCAGGCCGGCTCGGGCCAGCGCCTTGCGAACGGCGGGGATGGGCCCGGAACCCATGATCGCGGGGTCTACGCCGGCAACTGCAGTCGCCACGACCCGGGCGAGCGGCTTGAGCCCGAGAGCTCGTGCCCTATCCGCCTCCACGAGCAATAGGGCCGACGCGCCGTCGTTGATCCCGGAGCTGTTGCCGGCGGTCACACTGCCACCTTCACGGAACGCGGGTCGGAGCTTGGCCAGGGCCTCCATCGTCGATTCGGCGCGCGGATGCTCGTCGCGGGTGACCAGGATCGGATCGCCTTTTCGCTGCGGCACCGGCACGGGCACGATCTGAGCGTCGAACGCACCCCGCTCGATCGCCGCGACCGCCTTCTGGTGGCTCGCGAGTGCGAACGCATCCTGGCGCTCGCGTGATACAGACCACTTGTCGACCACGTTTTCGGCCGTCTCGCCCATCGAGTACGGGTAGTGCATCGAGGCCAGTTTCGGGTTCACGAACCGCCAGCCGAGCGTCGTGTCCTGGAGCTCGCGGGCGCCCCGATCCCACGCCGCCTCCGACTTCGCCATCACGAACGGGGCACGGGTCATCGACTCCACGCCGCCGCCGATGAACACATCGCCGTCATCGACCGCGATCGCGTGGGCGGCGGAGTTGATCGCCTGAAGACCGGACCCGCACAGGCGATTGACGGTCAGCCCACCGACCTCGACCGGCAGCCCCGCAAGCAGCAGTGCCATCCGTGCGACATCGCGGTTGTCCTCGCCGGCCTGGTTGGCGCAGCCGAGGATCACGTCCTCGATCAGGTTCGGATCGATCCCCGAGCGATCAACGACCGCCCGGATCACGAGCGCGGCAAGGTCGTCCGGCCGAACGCCGGCGAGGGCGCCACCGTATCGCCCGATCGGCGTCCGGACGGCCTCGACGATCCAAGCGTCGCGAAGTTGACGATGATGATCTCGGCTCATGAGCGGATTGTAGGGTCGTGCCGGCGCAGCCACGCGAACGGGCCCTCCGGATGGCCCGCACCGAGCCAGACGGCGGTGTCGATGTCAGCCTCGGAGGCGACGCCAGCATCACGTGCCAGGATCGCTTCGGCAGCGATGGCCTCCCGGATTCGTCTCGCAATGGCGGCGGGTGGCAGCGAGCGGTCCAGCCACCCGTGCGCAATCGACCTCGGGAGGGGCTCCGGCGCCGGGTCGCGCCCTGTGTCGTAGCGATAGAAGCCCAGCCCGGTCTTTCGGCCAAGTTGCCCGCGCCCCACCAGCCAGTCCTGGATCGGCGACGGGCGGAGACGGTCCGGACGCCCAAATCCTTCCCAGACACCGATCGCGGCGGCGAGATTGACGTCGAGACCCACGAGATCCATGAGCTCGAACGGGCCCATCGGGAATCCATCG
>JBDSJV010000105.1:0-5696 GCA_039917225.1 Candidatus Limnocylindrales bacterium | reverse complement strand
AGGGAGCAGATCAAGGGCGACGTCATCACGTCCGACGACCCCGGCTATGACGAGGCGCGACGCGTCTACAACGCGATGATCGATCGGCGACCGAGCGTCGTCGTCCGCTGCGCGAGTGCGGACGACGTGGCAGCGACCGTGGACTACGCACGCGAGAACGGGCTCGGCCTGGCAGTCCGGGGGGGCGGGCACAGCGTGCCGGGCTTCGGCACCATCGATGACGGCGTTGTCGCGGACCTGTCCTCCATGCGGGCGGTCTCCGTGGACCCCGTTGCTCGCCGAGCACGAGCCCAGGGCGGCGCAACCTGGGGCGATTTCAACGCGGCGACAGGCGAGCACGAGCTGGCTACGACGGGCGGCATCATCTCCACGACGGGCGTGGCGGGGCTGACCCTGGGCGGTGGCATTGGCTACCTGGCCAGGGGCTTCGGGTTGTCGCTGGACAACCTCGTCTCGGCGGACATGGTCACGGCCGACGGGCGACAGGTCGTCGCGAGCTCGGACGAGAACGCGGACCTGTTCTGGGCCATCCGCGGCGGCGGCGGCAACTTCGGGGTGGCCACGTCGCTCGAGTTCCAGCTCCACCCGGTGGGTCAGATCTACGGCGGGCCGATGTTCTACGCGGCCAAGGACGCGGGCACCGTGCTGCGCTTCTTCCGCGAGTTCATCGCCACGGCGCCCGAAGCGTTCGGCGGCTTTCCCGCGTGGCAGATCGCGCCACCGCTGCCGTTCATCCCCGCGGACCGCCACGGCGAGACGATGCTGGCCTTCATTGCCTGCTGGGCGGGGCCGATCGAGCAGGGCGAGCAGATGCTCAAGCCCTTCCGCGACGTGGCCGAGGTCGTCGCCGAGCACGTGGGCCCCATGCCTTACGCGGCGCTCAACGGCGCATTCGACGCGCTCGTGCCGTCAGGACTGCAGCACTACTGGAAGGCCAACTTCGTGCGCGAGCTCTCCGACGAGGTGATCGCGGCGCACCTCGAGCACGGCCCCCGTGTCCCGGTGGTCAACTCCACCGTCCACATCTACCCGATCAACGGGGCGTGCCAGCGCGTGGCCCCGGACGCGACGGCGTTTGCCTATCGGGACGCCAGCTTCGCACCGGTCATCGCCGGGATGTGGCCCGACCCCGCGGACAACGAGGCCAACATCCGGTGGGTGAAGGACTACTACGCCGCCACGGCACCGCTCTCCCAGGAGGGCGGCTACATCAACTTCATGGCCGGTGACGACCAGGACCGAATCCGCGCGAACTACCGCGGCAACTACGACCGACTCGTGCAGATCAAGCGGGCCTGGGACCCGGACAACCTCTTCCACCACAACCAGAACATCAAGCCGTAGCCGGGCGGGCGGCGGCGGCGCTTTGCATGCCGCCGTCGCCTCCAGGCGTCCCCGAATGGAGAACCATCCTCCCGAAGGTCGTCGTCACCCTCGCTGTCAAAGACGTCGACACATGGCTGAAGGGGAAGGCGGAGCGCGCCGCCGTGTTTGGTCAGTTCGCCACGAACGTGACCGAGCGAGTCGCGCTCGACGAGAACCCAAGAAGGTTGCTATGGCGCGCCCGACAGGTTTCGAACACGCTCTGCCAACCTTCGTGGTCGAGGGCGTCGGCGAGCTCATTGGCCTTATTGCAGCCTAGCCCTGACGTTCGATGCCGACGAACCTCTCAAGAGTGACCGTTGAGCCGTCCGTTGCCCGCCGGACACGGTCGAAGAAGCCGGTGAACGATTCTGCTTGTCGAACGCGGGCCGCCCGACTCGCTCGCAGACGTGGATCTGACCCCCCTTCCGGTCAGGGCCGCCGCCGAGGCGGCCGAGCGAACTGTGAACCGGGATCACCGCTACCGTCTGGGCACCGCAGGGCCGGAGAGGCTGGCCGCGGACGATGCCCTCTGGAGGGACGAATGGTCGATCGCGTCGAGCAGCTAGTCGGAGCCGCCGAGGAGCGATGGAAGGCCGGGTGGTCGTCGGGGCCAACCCGTCTCAGGTGGATGTCGCTCCCGCCGCAGGCAGGGGACGCCGCACCGGACGCGGTGCTGCCGGACCACGCTGGCTCCCGGGTCCACCTCTCCTCGATGTGGGCGGAGCGGCCGATGCTCGTGATGTTCTGGCGGCACTTCGGGTGCTCGTGCGGCATGGATCGCGCAGCCCGGCTCCGCGACGAGCTAGCGGACTACCGCGCTGCCGGTGGCGACGCGGTCATCATCGGCCAGGGTGAGCCCGAACGCGCCACCCGGTACCGCGAGCGCCAGCGACTCGACGTCCCGATCCTGTGCGATCCCGACCGGGCGACCTACGAGGCCTTCGGCCTGCTCCAGGGAACGCCTGCGCAGGTCCTATTCGACGCCCCGGACGAGTTCCTGCGCTGCGAAGCGCAGGCCGGCTTGGACCTGGCGGCGGGTCGGCACGGCACTGACCGCGCTTTGGTGGACGACCCGTGGCAGCTACCCGGCGAGTTCGTCGTCGGCACCGATGGCGTCATCCGGTCCACCCACCGGTATAGCTGGTGCGAGGACTACCCGGATCCGCGCGTGCACGTCGCGGTCCTGCGCCAGGCGGCCGGACAACTGTAGCGGGCGCCTCAAGCCACCGGGCCGGGTCGGGGCCCTGGTGCGCCCGGAGGGATTTCGAACCTCCGACCCTCTGATGCGAAGTTGTATTCGGACCGTGCGCACTCCCCTGGTTCGTGCGTACAGGGCGTCCCTCTCGTAGCGGATTGATAAACGGTTTCTATCCGTCTCGTGGGCCAAGAATGTGGGTCAGTTCGACTCCGCCGCAGCCGCTCCTGCTGTCACGACGAGGGCGGTCCGCTGGGACGCCCCTACTCTGATTCGAGGGCGAATACTTCGCGCTCTCCCTTGAGCCCCTTCATCGGATACCTGCCGCGCGAGCGGAGGCGCAGCCCGGATCCCTCGGCAAGCTCGCGAGTTGTGCCGGAGACCAGCACCTCGCCCGGGCCGGCCAGGGACATGACGCGCGCGGCGACATGCACGGCAATACCGCGCAGGTCCGCACCTTCGAGCTCTACCTCGCCGCTGTGGATACCGACCCGAACCGGCAGATCGATCGTCGCGAGCGTACGCACCAACGCCTCTCCGCAGCGTACCGCCCGGGCCGCGCCGTCGAACACCGCCAGAAAGCCGTCGCCGGTCATCTTCACCTCTCGTCCGCGGAAGACGGCGAGCACGGAACGGACTTGCTCATCGTGGTGTCCCATGGTTCGCTTCCAGGCGAGGTCCCCGAGCTGGCGGGCGCGGACGGTGGAATCGACGATGTCAGTGAACAGGATGGTAGTCACGATCCGCTCGCCCTCCACCGGAGGCGAGGCCCAGCCCTCCACTCCGGCCCAGTCGAGGGTGACGAGTGGCTCGTCGCCCACCACCCAGCCATCGTGGCCGGGTGGAATGTCGAAGACGGTGTTCGGGCCGATGACCAGCTCCTCGCCATCGTTCATGCGAACGCCCATCTGGCCGCTGGCCACGATGCCGCGATGCGTGAACTCGCACCACTCGGTGCCGACGATGGGTCGCACGTGCTCCGCCCAGTGCCAGCCGGGCTCGTGGACATCGCGGCCGACCACGAGCTCGCCCAGCCTGACCACCTGGTTCATGCCATGCGGAAAGCTGATCGTCTCGTGGGGATCGTCAAGATGATGTGCCTGGATCCGGGCCATGCTTGCCGCCATTCTCGTCCAATGCGCCGCGACGAACTCGAGCCTGAACTATTCAAACAAGTCGTAGAATAGCAGCCATGGAGAATGCCGTAAGCGCGCAGAGTGCCGATCGACCGAACGAGGCCGACGGAGGGAGCCGGGCGGCGAAGACCGAGCTGCACGAGGCGTTCGCGCTGGTAGGCAAGGCGCTTGCGAACCCGCATCGCCTCGAGATGCTCGACCTGCTCGCCCAGGGGGAACGCTCGGTCGAGGTCCTCGCCGGTCGCGCCGACATCTCGGTCGCCCTCGCATCGGCCCACCTCCAGGCGCTGCGGCGTGCGGGACTCGTCGCGTCGCGGCGGGACGGCAACCGCATCGTCTACCGCCTGGCGAGCGACGATGTCTACCGCCTGCTCACCGCGCTCCGGACCGTGGCCGGTGGGCTCGGCGAAGCAGAGCAGGCGGTGCGCCGGCTCCTGGGCACCCCCGTTGAGGCCGTCGGCCGCGAGGAGCTGCTTGCGCGCGTCCGGACCGGCGACGCGGTCGTCATCGACCTTCGGCCGGCCGAGGAATACGAGGCCGGGCACATCTCGGGCGCCCTCTCGATCCCGCTCTCCGAGCTCGAGGCGCGACTCGCCGAGCTCCCCGCGGACATCGAGATCGTCGCCTACTGCCGAGGGCCCTATTGCGCGATTTCGCCCGAGGGCGTGGCCTTGCTCGAACGCCACGGCAGGCGGGCTCGCCGGCTCGAGGACGGCTTCCCCGAATGGCGCCTGGCCGGGCTACCGGTGCTGAGCGGCCGCGAGGGCGGGCGATGAGCGACATCTACCTCGACTACAACGCGAGCACCCCGATCGACCCGCGCGTCGTCGACACGATGCGCCCACTGCTTGACGGCCCCTTCGCCAATCCGTCCGCCACCCATCCGGGTGGCCGAGCCGCGCGGGCCGTCATCGACCGGGCGCGATCCCAGGTCGCGGCCCTCCTGGGCTGCGCCCCTGACGAGATCGTCTTCACGAGCGGCGGGAGCGAGGCCAATAACCTTGCGCTGAAGGGCGTCTTCTTTGCGCTGCGCGAGCGGGGCGAGCACATCATCACCACGACCGTGGAGCACCCGGCGATCGTCGAGCCCGCTCGCTTCCTCGAGCGCCTGGGTGCGCGAGTGACCCGCGTCCCCGTAGACCGCTTCGCGCGGGTCGATCCTGATGACATCAGGCGAGCGATCACGCCGCGGACGATCTTGATCAGCGTCATGCACGCGAACAACGAAGTCGGCACGATCGAGCCGGTCGCCGAGATCGGCGCGATCGCCCGCGAGCGGGGTGTCCTGTTCCACACTGACGCGGCCCAGAGCGTCGGCAAGATCCCGATGCGCGTCGATGAGCTCGGGGTCGACATGCTCTCGATTGCTGGCCACAAGGTCTACGGCCCGAAAGGCGTCGGCGCTCTCTACCTCCGGAGTGGGGTGCGGCTCGAGCCTCTTATCCACGGCGCCAACCACGAATCCGGTCGGCGCGCCGGGACGGAGAGCTCCCTCTTGACGGCCGCCCTTGGTGCCGCCTGCGAGCTCGCGGCCGATCTCACCTCGATGGTGGAGGTGCGCCAGCTGCGCGATCTCTTCTGGGACCTCCTCGCGGCGCTGTTCGGCGAGCGGGTTGTGCTCAACGGCCACCCCGCGCATCGCCTGCCGAACACCCTCAGCGTCTCGTTCCCCGGTCGCGTCGGCTCGGACATCCTCGTGGCCCTCGACGGCGTCGCCGCGTCGGTGGGCTCTGCCTGTCACGCCGGCTCGGTCGAACTCTCGCCGGTCCTGCGGGCGATGGAAGTCCCGCCGGAGATCGGGATGGGGGCTATCCGGTTCAGCCTTGGCCGGGCCACGACCGAGGCCGAGATCCGCGAGGTCGTCGATCGCCTCGATCGTGTGCTCGCGGCCGGTGTCGGCGAACAGGTGAGCGTCGGCTAACGGACCAGGACGGCCGGCCTCGGGTAGCGGGGCCCCGTCAGCGTCTGCAGGCAGCCTCGCCTCGCTGTGGCCTGAAGCG
>JBDSJV010000104.1:0-3512 GCA_039917225.1 Candidatus Limnocylindrales bacterium | reverse complement strand
CGAGTCCCGCGAGCAGGTCCTGGACCTGGCCGACAAGTACCGTGAGTCGGCCACCTTCGAACGGGCGGCGACCTTGGCCTGGACGCACGCCCAGGTCCAGCTTCATCACCTGGGGATCGAGTCCGACTAGGCCCACCTCTTCCAGCGCCTGGCCAACCGGATCCTCTACTCGGACCCGTCGCTGCGGCCGTCGGCCGGCCTGCTGGCCCGCAACGAGCGGGGAGCACCCGGCCTGTGGGCCCACGGCATCTCTGGCGACCTGCCCATCGTCATGGTGCGGATCGACGAAGCCGAAGACCTCGACATCGTCCGGCAGCTGCTCCGCGCGCACGAGTACTGGCGGCTGAAGCTCCTCGACGTTGACCTCGTGATCGTCAACGAGCATGGCGCCACCTACGCCCAGGACCTCCACGATTCGCTCGAGGCCGTCGTGCGGATGAGTCAGTCCATCCTGGTCCACGAGGGCCATCCGGGCCACGGCGGTGTGTACATCCTGCGCGGCGACCAGCTCTCCGCCGAGGACCGCACGCTCCTCCAGACGGCGGCCCGGGCCGTCCTGCTGAGCCACCGAGGCAGCCTTGCCGATCAGGTCATCCGCCTGGAGCGTCCCGGGAGGATCGTTCCGCCCGCAACGCCGCCCGCAACGCCGCCCGGTTCGAGGCAGACCAGGAGCGAGGCGGCCGCGCCGCGTCCGGAGCTGGAGTTCTTCAACGGGCTCGGTGGCTTTGCCGATGGCGGGCGTGAGTACGTCGCCATCCTCGGTCCGGGGCAAGCCACCCCGGCGCCCTGGCTGAACGTGATCGCCAACGCGTCGTTCGGGTTCCAGGTCTCCGAGTCCGGGGCGGGCTATACGTGGTCCGGGAACAGCCGCGAGAACCAGCTCACCCCATGGTCCAACGACCCCGTCAGCGACCCGGTGAGCGAGGCGATCTACGTCCGGGATGACGACAGCGGCGAGCTGTGGGGTCCGACGGCCCAGCCGATCCGCTGCGAGGAATCGACGTACGTCGCCCGTCACGGTGCCGGATACAGCCGATTCGAGCACGTGTACGACGGCATCGAGCTCAACCTCGTTCAGTTCGTCCCGCTCGACGACCCCCTGAAGATCTCGGTGCTGACCATCGAGAACCGATCCGGGCACTCCAGGCGCCTGTCCGTGACCGCCTATGCCGAGTGGACGCTGGGCACCTCGCGCGGGGCCAGCGCCCCCCGGATCGTCACGGCACTGGACCCGGAGACGCAGGCGCTCCTCGTGCGCAACCCGTGGAATACCGAATTCGCCGGCCGGGTCGCCTTCCTCGACCTCGGCGGGCGGCAGACGGCGTGGACGGCCGATCGGACCGAATTCCTCGGCCGCAATGGCGCTCCGGACCGGCCCGCCGGCCTGGACCGCGGACACCGGCTGCAGGGAGCCGTCGGCGCCGGCATGGATCCGTGCGCCGCCCTGCAGACCAGCTTCGAGCTCGCCAACGGGGCGCGGACCCAGGTCCTCGTGCTGCTCGGCGAGGCGGACGGGGCCACGGCGGCGGCCGACCTCATCCGGCGCGGGCGAACGGCTGACCACGAGGCGACGCTGCGCGGCGTGGCGAGCCACTGGGACGATATCGGGGGCACTGTCCAGGTGCGGACACCGGACCGCTCGATGGACATCATGCTCAACCGCTGGCTCATCTACCAGACGCTGGCGTGCCGGCTGTGGGCAAGGACCGCGTTCTACCAGGCCGGCGGTGCCTACGGGTTCCGCGACCAGCTCCAGGACGTCGTCGCCCTGCTGACCGCGAAGCGCGAGCTCGCCCGGGAACATCTCCTGAGGGCAGCGGCACATCAGTTCGCCGAGGGCGACGTCCAGCACTGGTGGCATCCGCCGTCGGGTCGGGGCGTCCGAACCCGGATCTCGGACGATCGCCTCTGGCTCCCGTACGCGGTCGATCGCTACCTCGCGGTCACGGGCGACACGGCGGTCCTTGACGAGACCGTCCCATACCTCGAGGGACCGACACTGCGGCCGGACCAGACGGACGCCTACTTCCAGCCGGAACGCTCAGCGCAGTCGGGTTCGCTGTTCGACCACTGTTCGGCGGCTCTCGACCGAAGCCTCGCCGTCGGTGCGCACGGGCTGCCGCTCATCGGGTCCGGCGACTGGAACGACGGCATGAACCGGGTGGGTCATGAGGGCCGGGGCGAGAGCGTCTGGCTGGGCTGGTTCCTGCACATCGTCCTGGCCGCCTTCGCGCCGATCGCGGAGGCCCGCGGTGAGCGTCCTCGCGCAGAGCGCTGGCGAGCCCACATGAAGGCGCTCCGGCGAGCGCTGGAGCGCCACGGTTGGGACGGCGACTGGTACCGCAGAGCCTTCTTCGACGATGGCACCCCGCTCGGCTCCGCCATGAGTGCCGAGTGCCGGATCGACTCGATCGCCCAATCGTGGAGCGTCCTGTCGGGAGCCGCCAATCCTCCCCACGCGGCACGCGCGATGGCCGCGGTCGAGGAATTCCTCGTCCGACGGGGTGACGGTCTCGTCCTGCTGTTCACCCCGCCGTTCGACCATTCCGCCGTCGATCCGGGCTACGTCAAAGGGTATCTGCCGGGCATCCGGGAGAACGGCGGCCAGTACACCCACGGAGCCATCTGGTCGGTCCTCGCCTTCGCGGCCCTGGGCGAAGGCGACAAGGCAGGCGAGCTGTTCTCCATCCTGAACCCCATCAACCATGCCAGCACCCGGGCCGGGGTCCATCGCTACAAGGTGGAGCCATACGTCATGGCGGCCGACGTTTACGCCGAACCGCCGCACGTCGGCCGAGGCGGTTGGACCTGGTACACCGGGTCGGCGGGCTGGATGTACCAGGCCGGCGTCGAGTGGATCCTGGGCTTCCGTTTGCGCGGAACGACACTCCTGCTGGATCCCTGCATCCCCCGCGCCTGGCCGGGCTACGAGATCGACTTCCGCTATCACTCCGCCAGATACGAGATCGTCGTGGAAAACCCGCAGGGGGTCAGTCGCGGGGTGGCATCGGCGGAGCTCGACGGACAGGCGCTGCCGGGCGGCGGCGGGATCCCGCTCGTCGACGACGGCGCCACGCACCGGGTCCGAGTCGTTCTCGGCTAGGCCTCGTGCCGGATGGGTTCAAGGTTGGGTAGAGTGCGATAGCTCGCTCCGGGACCTGGCCGTCTCCGCGTCGTCTTTCCCAATGCCCGGTCGGGAACGAAAGGCGATGGACGCTGGATCGAACGATTCGCGACCTGAGAAAGGAGTCGGACGAGATGTGCCTGAACTGTGGCTGTATGCGGGCCCACGACGACATGGCAAGCCTGAGATCAATATCACCTACGAAGACGTGAGGCGGGCAGCGGATTCCAATGCGATGACGGTCGACGACACCGCCGGAACTGCTAGACTGAGAATCTGTCCGGGCGTGAGCAGATGCTCACGACCGGAGTCTCGAGAGGCAGACGTGCCTGAAGAGTTCAGCTGGGACGAGCACGAGCTGCTCGCCCGAATCGCGCACCGGTCCTAC
>JBDSJV010000103.1:0-2707 GCA_039917225.1 Candidatus Limnocylindrales bacterium | reverse complement strand
GCAGCTGGACGCATGGGACGACCTGACCGTCCATCCCGGTGGTGGCCACATCTTCCAGTCGCGGGCCTGGGCCGAACATCGACGCCGGACCGGGTGGCGGCCGGCCTTCCTCGTCGGCGACGATGGGTCAGCCGTCCTGGCCCTTGAACGACGGCTTCCGTTGATTGGCGGTGGCACCTGGTATCTGCCCCGCGGACCGATCCCGTCCGGCGGCGCGGATGCGATGGCAGCCCGGCTCAGGGGTGTCGTGAACTGGATCGAGCCACGCGGCGGGGTCGTCGTCGCGTCGGACCCCGAGGTCGCCAGTGGAACGGGCTATGGAGCCGCCCTCGAGCGACTCGGCTTCCGGTCGATCGAGGAGATCCAGCCATCACGTCATCGCGTTGCCCTGCCGCTCGGCCACGGCGCCGACGAGCCGGGCGTCCTGGCGTCAGTCGCCAAGGCCACGCGCCACCGGATCGCCCGGGCGGAGCGTGACGGCGTAACCGTCATTCGTCACGACCTGCTCGTCGGCGATGGTCCGGCGGGTGATGGATTCGAGCGGCCCGCCGAGCCGCTCGAAGTCGCCCTGGACCGCTTCTTCAGCCTGTTGCTCGAGACCGGAGAGCGACGGCACTTCAGTCTTGGACCACGCGCCTCGTTTCTCGCCTGGTGGCGGGCGGCGCACGAAGCCGGACTCATCGTTCACCTGGAAGCCCGGGATCGTTCCGGAACACCGCTGGCCGGCCTGCTCCTGCACCGCCACGGGGGTCGGCTCTCGACCGCCTACTCGGGCGATCATGCTGCCGCCCGGCGCGACCACCCGGGGATCTTTCACCTCCTTCGATGGCGGGCGATCCAGCTGGCCATTCGTGAGGGCTGTGCCGAGATGGATCTGGGCGGAGTGGATGTCGCCGGGGCCCACCACGAACCACGTCCGGGTGAGCCGATGTACGGCCTGTACGAGCACAAGCGGTCATTCGGGGCCCAGTGGATCGAACAGGTGGGAGCGCACGAACGCGTGCTCCACCCCCGGCGATACGCCGCGGGTCGCGTGATGCGCGGGATCAGCCGGCGGATCAGGCGATGAGCCGGCGGGTCGTTGCCGACGAGACGGACCGCGCCGCCTGGGCTGCCTTTCTGGCCGGGCGGCCCGACGCCGACGTGCTGCAGTCCTGGGCCTGGGGCGAAGCGATGGCCCGAGCCGGGCAGCGACCCATCCGGATGATGGTCGTCGACGATGACGACCAGGTCCAGGGGGTGGCCCAGGCGCTCGTCCGCCCGACGGACTTCGGTCGGACGATCCTCTATGTGCCGCATGGACCCGTGTGGGATCGCTCGTCTCCGGTCGCTTCCGCCATCCTCGGGCAGCTACTCGAGGGGCTACGGGACGTCGCCCATACGGAACGGGGGATCGTGGTCAAGGCGGACCCGGCTGCGGATCGCGTGGGACCGGATGACGCAGGTGCCGTGGCCGCGGCACTGGTCGAGGCCGGGCTGCGACCTGCCAGGCGAGATCTCCAGGCCCGGACGACCCTCATCGTCGATCTGTCCGGAGAACCGGCGGACCGCGAGGCGCGCTGGACCCCTGAGTCCCGGAACCTGGCCCGACGAAGTGCGCGGGAAGGCGTCGTGGTCGAGGTCAGCCGGACGGCAGATCCGGGGTTGATCGGCGAGGCGACGGAGCTGCTGAACGCCACCGGGGCACGCGGCGGGTTTCGGACACACGATGCCGCGTTTCTTCTCGACCTCGCCCGAGAGCTCGCCGAGACAGGTGGCTGGTACCTGCTCATCGGCCGCCTGGCCGGCCGCGCGCTGGGCGTGATGATCGTCGCGCGGACCGGGGACCGGGCGGCCTACCTGTATGGCGGCTCACTGCGCGACGAGGCCAATCGTCACGCCAACCCGGGCTACGGCGTCATGGCCGCGGCGATGCACGCCCTGGCAGGGGATGGGGTCCGCTGGTTCGACCTGTGGGGGGTCCACGACCCGCGGGACCCGGAAGCCGATGAGTCGTGGCACGGGTTCTCGGCCTTCAAGCGACGGTTCGGAGGGCGCGAGCTCCGGCACCCTGGGACGTTCGATCTCGTCGTCTCCCCCGCGTGGTACTTCGTCCGTGATCTGCGAGAGCGGCTCAGAGGCGGGCGATGAGCAGCCCCGACGACATCATCGTTGGTACCGGGGATGCCCAGGCCGCGCTCGGGATCGGCGCCCGATTGCGAGACGCTGAGCCGGCGGAGCCGCGCTCGCTCGATGGTCTCGTGGCGAGGCTGCGCGAGCGGTTCGGGCAGGTGGCGGTGCTCCCCGCCCCGGCGAGTCGAGCGCCTGTCGACTCCGACGCCGTTCTGATCCGTGGCCTCACGGCCGATTCGCGGGCAGTCAAGCCGGGCAACCTCTTCGTCGCCATCCCCGGGGCAGTCGCCGACGGACATCGCTACGCCGCCGACGCGGAGCGAGCCGGCGCGGCCGCGGTCCTCGTGGAACGGGCGATCGATGGCCTGGGGATCGGCCAGGTGGTCGTGCCGCACACGCGACCGGCGCTCGCCGAGGTTGCCGCCTGGTGGTACGGGGATCCCGCTCGCGAGCTCGGCGTCATCGGCGTCACTGGGACGGATGGCAAGACGACAACGAGCCTCCTGGCGTCGGCGGCGCTGCGGGCTGCCGGGCTGATGAGCGGCCTGATCGGGACCGTTGCGACCCAGATCGGTGGGTCGAGCGAGGCGAACCC
>JBDSJV010000102.1:0-10330 GCA_039917225.1 Candidatus Limnocylindrales bacterium | reverse complement strand
GCGGAGATCAGTGGGAGCCTGCAACCGGGCCAGCTCGTCATCAGCATCCTCGCCGGTGCCACGACGAAGGCCCTGAAGACGGCGCTCGGTCACGATCAGATCGTCCGGAGCATGCCGAACACGCCGGCTCGTCTCGGCCGGGGCATGACCGTCTGGTTCGCGACGCCCCAGGTGACCGCGGAGCAGCGCGGGCAGGCAGCAACCCTGCTCGGTGCGCTTGGCGCCCAACTCGAAGTCGATGACGAAAAGCTCGTCGCCATGGCGACAGCGGTCTCGGGCACCGGCCCCACGTACGTCTTCCTGGTGATGGAGGCGCTCATCGATGCCGCCGTCCACCTCGGATTTCCGCGCCACGTTGCCCATGACCTGGTCATCGAGACGCTCGAAGGCAGCACGCTCTTCGCCAAGCAGTCCGGGATGCACCCGGCTGAGCTTCGCAACATGGTGACCTCGCCCGGCGGGACCAGTGCCGCCGCCCTGCACGAACTCGAATCGGGTCGCTTGCGCACGGTCCTGTCCGAGGCCGTCTGGGCCGCCTTCCGCCGGACTGTGGAGCTCGGGGAGCAACTCGAATCAACCCTCGTCCCGGGGGATGGACCGCCGCGTTGACCCGCGCGGGATCCGACCATCGCTCCGGCGCCGGCCTCGTGGAGCGAGCGATGCGCGCCGCGTTGCTGGGCCTGTCGCATCGTCGCTCGATCGGGCGACTCGCCACCCGGCTGCCGGTCACTCGTGCGATGGTCGGCCGGTTCGTCGCCGGTGAAACGATGGCTGCGGCGCTGCCATCGATCGAACGGATTCGGGACGCCGGATATGGGACGACCGTCGACATCCTCGGCGAGGCGGTCCGCTCGTCGGCCGCCGCTCGATCCGCGGCGAACGGCTACGTCACGGCCCTCGGTGTCCTCCGGGACCAGGGCCTCGAGCAGAACGTCAGCATCAAGCTCAGCCAGATGGGACTCGCCCTGGACCCGGCCCTCGCCCGCGAGAACGTCGGGCGGATCCTGACGGCCGCCGCCGCTTCGAGCGGTTTCGTCCGGATCGACATGGAGGACCACAGCACGACGGATGCCACGCTCGCCCTGTGGCACGAGCTCCGGCCGCTCATGGCCGGATCGGGAGACGTTGGGGTCGTGCTCCAGTCGGCACTCCTCAGAACTCCGGCCGATGCGGACCGGCTGATCGCCGCCGGCGCACGGATCCGCCTCTGCAAGGGTGCCTATCGGGAACCGGCCGCCGTGGCCCACAAGGACAAGGCCGATGTTGACGGGGCCTATCTCGCCGTGGCCCGGCGCCTCCTCGACGAGGGGAACTACCCGGCCTTGGCGACCCATGACGATGGCATCGTGGACGAACTCATCGCCCATGCCCGGGCGCATGACATCGCCCCGGATCGGTTCGAATTCCAGATGCTGTTCGGGGTCCGCCGCGATCTCCAGGAGCGCGTTCTGCGCGATGGTTGGACGGTCCGGATCTACGTCCCGATGGGCGAGCAGTGGTATCCGTACTTCATGCGGCGCCTGGCAGAACGACCAGCGAACGTGGTCTTCCTGCTCCGGAGCCTATGGCGCGAGCGGCGGGCCGGCTAGACCAGGGCGGGGCGTCGTCGCATGGCCGCGACGATGACGATCACGATCCCGACACCGATGAGGACGTCGCCGACGCTGAACACGTTCGCCATCGGAACCGCCGCGGGCAGGGCGTAGATATCCGTCAGGAACCGAACGGCCGGGTCGGCAAGGACGATGCTGTTGGTGTGGTCGCCCGGCCCGCCGAACCCGGCCAGAGCCAGCGCGCCCGGGTCGGCCGGCATGAACCCCCCGTTCGCCGAGATCGCGATGAGGTTGCTGAGCGCCCCGGCCGCCACGACTGCCATCCCCGCGAGGCGCCAGTTCCGGACGACGGCCACGAAGACCGCCAGGGTCGAGACGACGTAGATCGGCGGGCCGAGGTCGCCCGCAAGACGATCACCCGTTTCGGTGAACAGCGCGATCTGAATCAGGAGCCCCCCAACAGCGAGCGGCGCCCAGCGAAAGCCGATGCTCAGGAACCCGTCAAGGCTGCCACGAAGGACGACCCCGAGGAGGAGCCCGACGGGGATCGCCCAGAGCATGAACACGCGGGTCAGGCTCCCCGGGCAGTGAGGATTTCCTGGAGCTGGATGACGTGCTCCTCAAGGTGCGTGATCACGTAGCGCTCCAGCATTCCGGCCACGGTGTACGTGCCGCGAACCGGGTGTCGGCCGTCGCGAGCAGCGTCGTCGTCAGACATATCGCGCATGCGCGCCGCGACCCGAGCCCCTTCGGCGGACAGCCGGGCGAACAACTCACGCAGCGGGATCGTCCGGTCTCGCCCGATGATCCCGATCCGCACGGTATCCGCGGCGATGCGCCCGAAGTCCACGGGAGCCTCGCCGGACCCGTCCAGGATGAGCTCAGCCTCGCCGAGCCAGAACGGCAGCATCTCGTCCAGGTGGGCCAGCAGCTCTGGCGGTCCCCAACTCGCCTCGGCCTCGGTCCCATAGAGCTCGGCGAGCGGCCATGGAGCTGCCGCCTCGACCCGCGGACGCAGCGCGAGCAGGTCGGCGATGGCGCCTTCGAGGCGCGTGGCGAGAGCGGGCAGTTCATTCATGCGCGGAGTTTCGCACGAACCAGGGGTCCGGCTCGACCGCCCGGCTACCATGAGAACCCAACGACGCTCGAACCAACGAGGCCAGCGAGGTATGCGTCCATGACCGACACGCTGAACCGGGGGGCGGCCAACCAGGCCGGTGCCCATCTCAACAAGGATGCCTACGCGGAGGCGAAGGACTTCCTCCCGCTCAACGGGCTCGATCACGTCGAGTTCTGGGTCGGCAACGCCCGCCAGGCCTCGGCCTATTACCGGGCCCTGTGGGGGTTCACGCCCATCGCCTACGCCGGACTCGAGACCGGCGTGCGCGACCGAGCGAGCTACGTCATGCGCCAGAACGACATCACGATCGTGCTGACCGCCCCGCTGACGCCCGACGGCGAGATCGCGGAGCACGTCCATCGGCATGGCGATGGCGTCAAGGACATCGCCTTCGCGGTCGATGACCCGGCAGCCGCCTGGCGTGAAACGACCGCCCGCGGCGCGCGCTCCGCGATCGAGCCGGTCGAACTCGATGGCGGCGACGATGGCGTCCTGCGCCGAAGTGCGGTCATGACCTACGGCGAGGTTCGCCACTCGTTCATCGATCGAAGCGACTATCACGGTGTCTTTGCGCCCGGGTACCGGAAGGTCAAGAAGCCGGCCCGCGCTGCCGCGGGGCTGTCCCTCCTCGAGATCGATCACTGCGTCGGCAACGTCGAGCTCGGCGACATGGACCGGTTCGTGGATTACTACCGCGACGTCTTCGGCTTCGCCCAGCTGATCCATTACGACGACAAGGTCATTCACACCGACTACTCGGCCCTCATGTCGAAGGTCATGACCAGCGGCAACGGACGGGTGAAGTTCCCGATCAATGAGCCGGCGCCGGGCAAGAAGAAGAGCCAGATCCAGGAGTTCCTGGATTGGTACCTGGACGCGGGGACCCAGCACGTCGCGCTCCGGACGGACGACATCGTCGCCACCGTCCGCGCCCTCCGGGAGAACGGGGTCGAGTTCCTCGGCATGCCCCACGCCTACTACGAGACGCTCGCCGATCGCGTCGGCGACGTCGGCGTCCCGATGGATGTCCTCGAGGAGCTCGGTATCGAGGCGGACCGGGACGAGGAGGGCTACCTCCTCCAGATCTTCACCCGGCCGATCCAGGATCGGCCGACCTTCTTCTTCGAGATCATCGAGCGCCACGGATCGCGCGGCTTCGGCGTCGGCAACTTCAAGGCACTCTTCGAGGCCATCGAAATCGAACAGGCCCGGCGCGGGAACCTCTAGGCGATCGCGCGCGAGAACACGCGATCTATCCTGTCGCGACGTGAAGGATGTCGTGACCGCCGATTCGCACCGACCGCGCCGGATCGGGGTCTGGCTGCTGACAGCCGTCGCGGTGCTGCTGAGCGCCGCCTTCGCGACGTGGCGCGCGGCCGGCGCATCCGACGGGGTGGCGATCCCCTTCTACGCGGAGGCGTGGACCGAGGGAGGCGTGCGGATCGAGGTGGCTCGCGAGGACGCGGGGGGCCTCGCGTCGGGCGACCTGGTCACGGCCGTCGGCGGGCGCCCGCTGAGGGGCTGGCTGGATGCGGTGCTCGACCCGTCGCTGGATCGTTCGCCTTTGGGGCCGCCCGAGGTCGCCTACACGGTTCGACGTGGAGCCGCGGAGTTCGTCGTGGATGTCCCGCTCGGGCCGCTCGACATCGGCCCCACGCTCCTCGAATTCTGGAGCGTCATCGTGTTCACGATCGTCATCCAGCTTGTCGGCGTGTATGTCCTCTGGCGACGACCGGCCGCATCTGCCGCGGTCGCTCTCGCGGTGGCGGCGGTGGGAGTGACCGGCAGCACGCTGCCCTGGCTCCTCGGCCTCGAGGTGATCGACATCGCTCGCGGGTGGCCGTTCCTCCTGTACGCCTTCACGGCAGGCGGGCTCTACATGCTGCTGTGGCCTGCCGGCGCCCTCCACCTGCCGCTCGCGATCTCGGCCGGCCCAGCCGGTCCACGTCGCCGGTCGCTCGTCCTCGCCTATGGCGTGCCCCTCGGGGCCTACGGGCTGGGTCTGGTCATCGCGCTCGCCCTTGCGCCGTCCTCGCTGGCCTGGATGGGGACATGGTCCGCATTGCAGCTGTCGGTCATCGTCCCGACCGTGCTCGTTGGCCTCGCGATGTCGCTCCGCGGATATCGAAGAGCCACGCTCGCCGCGCGCCGACAGGCTCGGGGGGCCGTGCTCGGTGGCGTCGTCGCGATCGTTCCCTCGCTCGTGCTCATCTTGATTCCGCAGCTCGCGACCGGCAGGCCGCTGATCCCGTGGAGCGCCGTCGGACTGCTGGCCCTTCCGCTGCCGCTGGGGATCGCTGCCGGGATCGTCCGCGACCGGCTCTTCGACATCGAAACCGCGATCAACCGGACGCTCGTGTACACCGGCGCCACGGCGTCCCTGGTCGCGATCTACGCGATTGCGGTCACGGCCCTCGGCGCGTTCCTCCGCGGTCAGGGTGGTTTCACGGCGTCGCTCCTGGCCACGGGGCTCGCTGCGGTTGTCGCGTTGCCGATCCGGGACAGGCTCCAGCGCGTCGTGGACCGGCTGATGTACGGAGATCGCGACGACCCCTACCGGGCGATCGCCCGCCTGGGGCAGCGGCTGGAGGCGACGCTCGACCCGATCGAGGCGCCCGAGATCATCGTGCGGACCGTCGCAGAATCGTTGCGTCTTTCCTGGGTCGCGATCAAGGTGGACCTCCCATCGGCGAAGGAGCGCCTCATCTCGCATGGCCGGCAGCCTCCGGGTCAGCCGACCGTCGTGCCTCTCGTCTATGGCGCCGAGATCGTCGGCGAGTTGCTGGTGAGCGCTCGCTCGCCGGGGGAATCGCTTTCTGCCGCCGACCAGAAGCTGCTGGCGGCGCTCGCCCGCCAGGCCGGGGTCGCCGTGCGCGCGTACAGACTCACCGTCGACCTGCTCGAGTCGCGGGAGCGTCTGGTGGCCGCCCGCGAGGAGGAGCGACGGCGCATCCGACGCGATCTGCATGACGGCCTGGGGCCATCGCTCGCCGCCATCGGGATGCGGGCAGAAGTGGCCGCCGACCTGGTCTCGAAGGATCCCGCGACCGCCCAGCAGATGCTCGCGGATCTCCACGTCCAGGTTCAGGAGGCGCTCGGCGACATCCGGCGCCTGGTCGACGCCCTTCGGCCGCCGGCCCTCGACGAGCTCGGGCTCGTCGGGGCGCTCCGGGCGGGAGCCGACCGCCTCGGGATGGATCCGGCCATCCGCGTGGACGCCCCCGACCCGCTGCCGGACCTGCCGGCCGCCGTCGAGGTGGCGGCCTATCGGATCGCCCTCGAGGCGATGACGAACGTGACGCGCCACGCCGAGGCAACGGTGTGCCGCGTTCACCTGACGGCGACGACGGCCACGGGCGACACTGGTCGGATGCTGGAGATCTCGGTCACCGACGATGGGCGCGGCCTGCCGGCCACGCTCCGCCCGGGGATCGGCCTCGCGTCGATGCGCGAGCGGGCCGCCGAGGTGGGCGGAACGTGCGAGATCGGGTCGGGCCCGGGGTCAGGGACGCGCGTCATCGCGCGGCTGCCGATCGACGGGGTCGACGCCGAACACCAGGACCGGGAACGTGACTGACTCGGTCGCCGATCCGATCCGGATCCTCCTCGCGGATGATCACGTCGCTTTCCTGTCCGGACTCGAAGCGCTACTCGGCACGGTCGGCGGGCTGGAGGTCGTCGCTCGTGCCTCGTCCGGCGAGGGCGCCGTCGCCGCCGCCGCCCAGGCGCAGCCCGACGTCGTCGTGATGGACCTCAACATGCCCGGGATCGACGGCATCGAGGCCACCCGCCGGATCGTGTCGACCAGCCCGCACATCGCCGTCCTCGTCCTGTCCATGGGCGAGGACGATGACCACGTCCTCGGGGCGCTGAAGGCCGGGGCGCGGGGCTATCTCCTCAAGGGTGCCGATCGAGCCGAGCTCGTGCGGGCCATCCGGGCCGTGTCCCAGGGCGAGGCGATCTTCGGCGCGGCGATCGCGCGCCGGCTCGTCGCCTACTTCGCCGCCCTGCCCGCCGTGGACGCGACGGTTTTTCCCGAGTTGACCGACCGCGAGCGGGAGATCCTCGACATGGTCGCCCGTGGTCTCAGCAACACCGAGATCACGCAGCGCCTGGGTGTCGCGCCGAAGACGATCCGCAATCACGTGTCGAACATCTTCAGCAAGCTCCAGGTCGCCGATCGGGCCCAGGCCATCGTGCGCGCACGCGAGGCCGGCTTGGGCGGAGCGACGCCGCGTGGCTGAAGCGGTTCCGATCCCAACGCGATTCGGGACACCGGCCCCGTGACGGCGGGACGACCCAGGCCCCATAACCTCTTCAGCCGACGGAGATCGGCACCAGGGAGGGCCGCACCGCGATGTCTCGAACGTTTGCCATGCAGGTCGTGGCTGGCGCCTACTGGGTCCTGACGCTGACGGTGGTCTACATCTTCGTCGGCATCATCGTGCCGTCGCTGGATGAGAGCCCGGACGCACTGGCGTTCCTGCCCATCTTCGTTGGCTTCATCGCCGTGTTCGTCGGAGCTGCGGCGGTGGCGACGTTCTTGCCGTCCGCACCCGTACGGCGGCGGCTGTGGTTGGTTCTGATCATCCCCCCGGTGCTCTTCCTGCTCCTCAATGCGCCCTACATCCCGTACTCCCTGACGCATCCTGCCGACCTCGGCTTCACCGCGGTCCTCCCGATGGTCCTGATGACGGCCGTCATCGCAGCGGCCGGATTCGCCGCCTTCCGCGAGGCCGGCGGGGCCGTCGTCGAGCGCTGGACCGGTGTGCGCAGCAGGATCGTGATGAGCGTGATCGCCGGGGTCGTCCTCGGCGGGTCGGCGACCGGCTACCTGGCCGCGACATCGGCGGGAGGTGGGACAGCCCTCACAGGCGCCCCGACGACGACCGCGACGCTCGTTGCAGAGAAGACGATGTTCCTGACCACGAGCTACTCCATCGAGGGCTCGGACACCATGGGGCTGTTCGTCGAGAACCGGGACGCATTCGCCCACTCCTTCGACATCGATGAGCTTGACCTTCATGTCCAGCTGCCCGCTGATTCGACCGTCGCCCTGACGATCAAGCCGACAGCCAGCGGGCCCCTGGCGTTCTACTGCGCCATCCCCGGCCATCTGGAGGCTGGGATGGCCGGAACCATCGAGGTCAAGTAGGCAGGTGATCGCGCTGCAGCCGATCGCACGGACCGCCCACGTCGCCACGGCCTGGCTCCTTGCCGCGAGTGTCGTCGTCCAGGCGTTCCTGGCCGGCTCCGCTCTCATCAACCTGGGCGGAAACGGTGACTTCAGCGCTCACGTGGACTTCGGCTATACCGTGATCGGGCTGATCACCCTGGCGGTGCTGATCACCGCGCTCGTCGCGCGCCTCGATCGTCGGCAGGTCGGGCTCAGCTTCGCATTGCTCGTCCTGTACGTGGTCCAGACGGCGCTGCCGAACTTCAAGGCGGATGTTCCGTCGCTCGCCGCGTTGCACCCGGCCAACGCGATGCTGCTCTTCGTGCTGGCGATCTTCGTCGCTCGGCGCGCCATGCGGCCGGCAGCAGCCGACGCGGTCCGCTAGCCTGACCCGAACGATCGAGGAGAGGGGGATCCGTGGACTTCTACCCGTGGGTCGTGCTGACGCACGTCGTGTCGGCATTCGTGTTCATCCTTGCCCACGGGGTCTCGGCCTTCGTCGCCTTCCGCGTGCGGAGCGAGGGAGATCGCGCGCGGCTGACGGCTGTGCTCGACCTATCCGCTTCGAGCCTGCCGATCATGTATGCGGCACTCCTCGTCGCGCTCGTGTCGGGGATCGCGGCCGCGATCATGGGCGGCCACTTCGAGAAGCTCTGGCCGTGGGCGGCGATCGGCGTCTTCCTGGCCGTGGGGATCGCGATGACGCCGCTCGGGACCTTCCCCCTCGCGGCGATCCGTCGTGGGCTGGGCCAGCCGAACCGGGACGACCAGAAGAAGGGCGTCGTCCCGGAGCCGGTGCCGGACGCCGAGCTCGCGACCCTGCGCGCGAAGGTTCGCCCCGAGCTCCTCGCAGCGATCGGCCTCAGCGGGCTCGTCGCTATGATCTGGCTCATGGAGGCAAAGCCGTTCTGATGCGGGTATGACCGTCGCGGCCGCACCCACGGCGTCTGCCCCGGCAGCCACCGTCGAGGTCGAGGATCTCGTCAAGGTTTATCCCGGTGGTACTCGGGCGGTCGACGGGATCTCGTTCCGCGTCGGCCGGGGCGAGTTCCTGGGTCTGCTCGGGCCGAACGGCGCTGGAAAGACCACGACCATCAAGATCCTGGCCACGTTACTTCGTCCCACGTCGGGACGGGCACGGGTGGCGGGCTTGGACGTCACGCACGATCCCGCTGCCGTTCGGCGGCGGATCGGATTCGCGACGCAGGCCGTCACCATCGACCAGATGGCCACCGGCCGCGAGAACCTCACGCTCATCGGCCACCTCCACGGGATGTCGGGGCCGGAGCTTCGGTCGCGTGTCGAGGAGCTCCTGGAGCTGATGGGGCTCACGGATGTGGCGCGAAAGCTGGCCGGAACGTACTCGGGAGGGATGCGGCGTCGCCTCGACCTGGCCTCGGCCCTGGTCCACCGACCCGAGGTCCTGTTCCTCGATGAGCCAACGGAGGGCCTCGACCCACAGAGCCGCCTCGCCCTGTGGGACGAGCTGGTTCGCGTCAATCGGGCCGGCACGACGATGGTCCTGACGACGCACTACATGGAGGAGGCCGATCGCCTGTGCCAGCGCCTGGCCATCATCGACCACGGGAAGATCGTGGTCGAGGGTTCACCAGCGAGCCTCAAGCGGGCGATCGGGGCGGAGACCGTGAGCCTGCGGCTCGTGCCGGCCGGAGAGATCCCCCTCCTCGAGGAAGCTGCGGACCTGGCGGCAATCCGGTCGAAGATTGCGGAGCGCCTGAGAGACCTCGATACCGTGTCGGCGATCGAGGACACGGACGAGGGAATTCGCCTGTCGGTCCGGAGTGCCGGGGAGGTCGCGCCGGAGATCCTGCGTCGAATCGACATCGACGGGGTCCGCGTCTACGGGCTGACGATGGACACACCGTCACTCGACGACGTCTTCCTCCACCACACCGGGCACCGGATCCGCGCCGAGGAGGCGGACCAGGTGATCCCGATGGGCTGGTGACAGCGTGAGATCGATGACCGGGACCGTCCCGCGATGGTGACCTTCGCGACCGAGACCTGGTACCTCGGGCTGCGCGCGTGGCGACGCTTCTACCGCGTCCCGGCAAACCCGGCTAGCGTCGTGCTGTACCCGCTGATCCAGCTGTTCGTGTTCAGCCAGCTGTTCAAGGACATCGTCCAGCTGCCCGGGTTCGCTTCGAGTGGTGACGCAGGCGGGAGCTACCTTGCCTATCTGGCCCCCGGGCAGATCGCGTTCACGGTGTTCTTCGCGGTCTCGTGGTCCGGGAGCAACCTCCTGTACGACTACCGCAACGGCATGCTCGACAAGTTGCGCGCCACGCCGGTGGGCCGTTACGCCATCCTGGCCGGCGAGCTGGTCCCACTGTTCCTCGAGTGCATGATCATGGCCGGGGCAATCCTCGTGCTCAGCCTGGTTCTCGGGGCGCGGATCGAAACCGGGATCCCCGGTGCCATCGGGATCCTCCTCCTGTCGGGGGCGTTCGGGGTGGCCTG